>NZ_DLJD01000062.1:0-86217 GCF_002484085.1 Sphingobacterium sp. UBA7625 | reverse complement strand
TTCCGGTCAACCCCAATTATGTGTTACAAAGATATGATTTTTTTGATAAACCAACAAAATACATGATCATTTGTGAAGCAATCCAGTCGAAAATATTATGTATCCGTAGCCTTCTGGATAAAATTAGGGCTGCTTTTTATTTATTTAATCAATCCTGCCCGTTTGAGTAGGGGTTCAACAGATGGTTCCTGACCTCTAAAACGCTTGTAAAGCACCATTGGGTGTTCTGTTCCCCCTTTGGATAAGATGTTGTCCTGAAATTTATGGGCAATATCAGCGTTGAAAATGCCATTTTGTTTGAAATAATCAAACGCGTCTGCATCCAGTACTTCGGCCCATTTGTAGCTGTAGTAGCCTGAAGAGTAGCCGCCATTAAAAATATGGGAAAAGGCGGTGCTCATTGCATTTTCTTTCACATCGGGATACAACTTGGTGGATGCGAATTGCTCATCTTCGAATGTTTTCAAGTCAGCAATGGCATTTGGATCCTGTCCATGCCAGCCCATATCCAATAAACCAAAGCTTAACTGGCGCATCGTCGCCATTCCTTCCAGAAAAGATGCGCTCTCACGGATTTTTTCCACCAGTTCCATTGGGATCACTTCGCCGGTTTCATAATGTTTGGCAAACAATTCCAATGCATCTTTTTCGTAACACCAGTTTTCCATTACTTGGCTTGGCAATTCAACAAAATCCCAATAGACAGATGTACCGGATAAAGTCGGATAGATCGTATCCGCCAACATTCCGTGCAGAGCATGGCCGAATTCGTGAAATAGTGTCGTTACTTCCTGAAAGGTCAATAAGGAAGGTTTCGTTGCCGTGGGACGTGTGAAATTACATACGATGGATACATGCGGGCGTTCTTGCTTGCCGTTTTTTACATACTGTGGTTTGAAGGAAGTCATCCAGGCACCATTTCGTTTCCCTTTGCGTGGAAAGAAATCGGCATAGAATATAGCGAGGAGCTCGCCGTTATCTTTAGTAACTTCAAAAGTCTGTACTTCTTCGTGATAGGTTTCAATGTCCTTGACTTCTTTGAAATTGATGCCAAATAGTCGGTGGGCAACCTCAAATGCACCATGTAGCACATTTTCAAGCTTGAAATAGGGCTTAAGCTTTTCATCATCCAGATTAAAGCGTTCCTGCTTTAGTTTTTCTGCATAATAAGCGCCATCCCATTTCTCCAGCTGTTCAATGCCGTCCAGTTTCTTGGCAAAAGCACCCAATTCGGCGAACTCTTCCAGTGCCGCGGGTTTTGCTTTTCCAAGCAAATCATTCAGAAATTCGGTTACTTTCGCTGGGTTTTGTGCCATGCGTTCTGCTAATACAAAATCTGCGTGGGTCGCATAACCTAATAATTTAGCGCGTTCAAAACGTAGTTTTACGATTTTCAATACGTTTTCGACGTTGTTGTATTCATTGTCCTGAAAGGCCTTTCTTCCTGCCGCCAAGGTAATCTCCTTACGCAATTCGCGGTTGTCGGCGTAAGTGACGAATGGAAGGTAACTAGGAAAATCCAAGGTAAATAGCCAACCTTCTTTTTCATTGGCTTTGGCCAAAGCATGGGCTGCCTCAATGGCTCCCTCCGGAAGTCCGGCTAGATCCTTCTCTTCGGTAACAAGGAGCTGATAGGCATTGGTTTCCGCTAGGACATTCTCACCGAATTTTAATTTTAAAAGCGATAGTTCGGCATCGATTGCACGTAACTGTTCTTTCTGCTCATCGTTCAGTAGTGCTCCATTGCGGACAAAATCTTTATAGGATTTTTCCAATAGAGTGGCCTGCTCCGCCGTAAGCGACAGCTGATCTTTTTGATCGTAAACTGCTTTTACGCGTTTGAAGAGATCAAAGTTTAATGTGATGTCATTGCCCAAAGCGGATAATTTAGGCGCGACATCCTGCGCAATTTTTTCAAGTTCATCATTGGTCTCCGCAGAATGTAAGTTGAAAAAGATGCTGGATAATCTATCCAGCGTTTGCCCCGAATAAGACATCGCCGCAATGGTGTTGTCAAAGGTGGGTGCTTCGGAACTGTTGACGATGGCGTCAACTTCATCTTTTGTTTTTTTGATTGCCGCGTCAAAAGCGGGGATATAATCTTCGTTTTTTATCTGTGAAAACGGAGCGGTATCGTGCTTCGTTTTGAATTTTTCTGTTAAAATACTCATAAAGGTAAATGTAATAAATATTTATATGAAGCGCTAAAATCAATGAAAATTATGTGCTGGGAATGATATTTCTGGGAAATGGGTATCTTCGGAACATGAAACTGAAATCTATTTATCCACGGATATTAACGATCGCACTGATAATGATGATGACAATAGAGCTGCAGGCACAGCAAGACTGTGATTCTCTAAAGAAGGAGGTGCCCACGTTCTGTAAGCTCCTGGATGACGATGCGCGGGTAGAGTTCCCAAAAGATTATAAAAAAATTGCTGCCTGTATGGAGATTGATTCTGTCACGGAAATGCTGCTGGGCTATGATATAGTCAAGATGAAAGCATTGCAACTGCAGCGGGAAAAAAACAGCGTTTTCACTACGGTGACTGGATGGATATGGTAGTAGAACTGAAAGCAGGAAAGGAATACCGTAATGCCGTGCAGATGATGCAATTGATCCAGCATAGCATTAATCGTGCCGACTGGGCCCAATTACTGAGATTGATGAAAGAGAGTATGCTGCCTGGCCATTTAGAGGCTCTTGAACTGGATAAGGTAGAAAAAATGCTTTTTGACCCGAAGAACAAGGGAAGAAAATTTATTGAAGTGATGGAGCATATTAAATAAGAGAACCTATCGGATTATAACGCTGTGGAAAATACAGTGGGATTGATAAGACTGAGATTGATAAAAAAAGGCTGTCCAACTTTGTTGAACAGCCTTTTTTTATAGTGAATACTGATTTTATGCTAAATTGCCTAATGCTGCTTTGATACGCTTTAATGCTTCGATCAGACTTTCGTCTGAGGCAGCGTACGATAAGCGAATGTAGTTGTCATTACCAAATGAATCACCGCCTACAGTAGCGACATGACCAACATTCAGTAGATATAAAGCTAGATCAGATGAGTTCTTGATGATATTACCATCCTGATCTTTCTTGCCAAAGAAGGATGAAATTTCTGGGAAGAAGTAGAATGCGCCTTCTGGAAGATTGGTACGTACACCCGGGATATCGCTCAACAGATCGTAAACCAATTGACGACGACGCGCAAATGCTTCTTTCATTTTATTGACCGACGCTAATCCCTGTTCGTATGCAACAATACCTGCACGTTGTGAAATCGAGCAAGTACCTGAAGTTGTCTGACCCTGTAATTTATCATTTGCTGCCGCAATAGTTTTGTTGGCCGCAATATACCCTAAACGCCAGCCTGTCATCGCAAAGGCTTTTGAAAAACCATTTATGATGATAACGCGATCTTTGATGCTGTCAAACTGTGCTATGGATTCGTGTTTGTCCACAAAGTTGATGTGCTCATAGATCTCGTCAGAGAGAATAAATACCTGTGGATGCTTTTCGAAAACCTTAGCCAATGCTGCTAATTCATCTTTACTGTAAACTGTTCCAGTTGGATTGTTCGGTGAAGAGAACATAAACAATTTGGTTTTTGGCGTAATGGCCGCTTCCAATTGTGCAGGCGTAATCTTAAAGTTATTGTCGATTTCTGTATTGATAAATACCGATTTTCCCTCTGCTAAAACAACCATTTCGGAGTAGGATACCCAGTATGGTGTAGGTATGATTACCTCATCACCCGGATTGATCAACGTTAGGATCACATTAGACAGGGATTGTTTTGCACCTGTTGAAACAACGATCTGCGAAATATCATAATCCAGATTATTCTCTGTCTTTAGCTTATTTACGATCGCCTGACGCAATTCAGGGTATCCTGGTACTGGCGAATAACGTGTCCAGTTTTCATCCAAGGCCTTCTTTGCTGCATCTTTTACATGTTCAGGAGTGTTAAAATCAGGTTCACCTACGCTAAGGCTGATTACATTAACGCCTTTTGCTGCTAATTCGCGGCCCAACTTGGTCATTTTAAGTGTGGCCGATTCGGACAAATTATTTATCCTGTCTGATAAGTATGATGATGTGCTCATGGTAAGACAAAGATATTATATACGTTGCAAATAATTGTCTTTATTTTTGAAAATTTACAAAGAAAAGTACCGTTTTTATTGGGGCTTTGCTAACAAAAAAGCGATTGTCGCGATTTAGCCTGTCAATAGCGACATCTTTTTGATGTTGATGTGTAAAACTAATCAATTTGATTTGGCGTTATATCTTTACCTTTGCCCTACAAAATACAGGTCATGTCGAGACAAACAAGATTGGTTTTATTATCGCTGTTTACAGGAATAGGCTTAATGATTGTTAAGTTCGTAGCTTATTTTTTGACAGATTCCAGTGCCATCTTTACAGATGCTGCCGAAAGCATCGTCAATGTGATCGCTTCTGGTTTCGCTTTCTATAGTATTTATCTTGCGGCACAGCCTAAAGATGAAAATCACCCCTATGGGCACGGTAAAGTTGAGTTCTTTTCTGTTTTCCTTGAGGGGGGACTGATTTTTATTGCTGGAGCGATTATTTTAGCCAAAGCCTGTTATAATATCTTTTTTCCGGCAGAGATTACTCATCTCGAACAGGGGATCTATCTGATCGGAATCACCTCGCTGATCAATTTTGCTGTGGGATTTTATATCATGAAAAGGGGACGTGCCCTTGGGTCCATTACCCTAATTGCCGATGGTAAACACCTACAGGTGGATGCTTACAGTACAATTGGTTTGATATTGGGTTTAATCCTGATGAAACTAACGGGATTCCAATGGATCGATGTGGTAATCTCTATTATATTGGGGCTATTTATCTTGTTTAATGGCTATAAATTACTTCGGCAGTCTATCGGTGGACTGATGGATGAATCAGATACCGAGCTTGTGCAGGATGTGGTAGCGATTTTGGAACGTAATCGTAAGGCTGAGTGGATTGACGTGCATAATCTTCGGGTGCAGCGCTATGGCAACGAACTGCATGTCGACTGTCACCTCACTTTGCCAAGCTACTTCGACCTGGTAAAAGTTCATGATGAAATTTCTGCTGTCGATAAGATTGTCAATAAGGAAATGTCGGTGCGTACTGAGTTTTTTGTCCACGCGGATCCCTGTCTCCCACAATGCTGCCGTTATTGCCAAGTGGCGAACTGTCCGATACGTTCGGAAGAATTTAAAGGTAAGATTGCCTGGGATATGGATAAAGTGACCCGCAACCAGAAACATTTTTCCTATGCCGTAGCGGATTGAAAATGAAAATGCTTTCTGCTTGTGTCTCATGTGTATAGCAAAACTTTTCATCAGACAACTCTCAACGGATGAAAAATATACTTGATTCTATAAATATGTATAAAAAAAGGTATCTTTGCCTTTTAGCAAAAGAGTTTAAAAATCCTATATGAAGCACATTCGTAATTTCTGTATTATTGCGCATATTGACCATGGCAAAAGTACTTTGGCAGATCGCCTTTTAGAGTATACCAATACCATCAGTCAGCGCGAAGCACAGGCACAATTACTTGATAATATGGATTTGGAACGTGAACGTGGTATTACGATCAAGAGTCACGCCATCCAAATGAATTATAAAAAAGATGGTCAAGAATATATTTTGAACCTGATTGATACTCCTGGACACGTCGACTTTTCTTATGAAGTATCCCGTTCTATTGCTGCCTGTGAAGGGGCTTTATTGATTGTGGATGCCTCACAGGGTATTCAGGCACAAACAATTTCAAATTTATATTTGGCTTTAGAGCATGACCTGGAAATCATCCCGATCTTAAACAAGATGGATCTTCCGGGTGCGATGCCCGAAGAGGTGAAAGATCAAATTGTTGATCTAATCGGTGGTGAACGTGAGGCAATTATTCCTGCTTCCGGAAAGACAGGTCTTGGGGTACCAGATATCCTAGAAGCCATTGTTGAACGTATCCCACATCCTGTGGGGGATGCTGATGCACCGTTACAGGCCTTGATTTTTGACTCGGTATTTAATTCATTCCGTGGGATCATGGCTTATTTCAAAGTTGAAAATGGTGAGATCCGTAAAGGGGACAGAGTAAAATTCGTGGCGACTGGTAAAGAATATTTTGCGGATGAGATCGGTACGTTGAAACTTAATCAGGTACCCAAAGAAGTCATTAAAACAGGGGATGTAGGGTATATTATTTCTGGTATCAAGGAAGCGCGTGAAGTGAAAGTAGGGGATACCATTACACACAAAGACCGTCCTTGTGGTCAAGCAATCCAAGGATTTGAGGAAGTAAAACCAATGGTCTTTGCCGGTATTTATCCGGTAGATACAGAAGACTACGAAGAATTGCGTGAATCAATGCACCGTCTGCAGTTGAACGACGCTTCTTTGGTGTTTGAACCTGAATCTTCCGCCGCCTTAGGTTTTGGTTTCCGTTGTGGTTTCTTGGGTATGCTCCACATGGAAATTATTCAGGAGCGTTTGGAAAGAGAGTTTGACATGACGGTAATCACTACCGTTCCCAATGTATCTTACAAAGCGTATATGACGAAGGATAAGGAAGAAGTGATCGTGCACAACCCTTCGGACTTACCTGATCCAAGTAAATTGGATTCAATTGAAGAACCCTATATCAAAGCGAATATCATTACCAAATCGGATTTTGTAGGACCGATCATGTCGTTGTGTATTCAAAAACGCGGTACGATCATGAATCAGCACTACCTGACTTCGGATCGTGTCGAATTGGTCTTTGAAATGCCAATGGGTGAGATCGTATTTGATTTCTATGATAAGTTGAAAACAATTTCCAAAGGGTATGCTTCATTTGACTATCACCAGATCGGCTACCGTACCTCGGATCTTGTTAAATTGGATATCCGATTGAACGATGAGCCAGTGGATGCGCTGTCTTCTTTGATCCACCGAAGCAATGCTTACGATTTCGGTAAGAAAATCTGTGAGAAATTAAAGGAACTGCTCCCGCGCCAACAATTTGAGATCCGAATTCAAGCTTCTATCGGGGCAAAGATTATCGCTCGTGAAACGATCTCTGCGTTGCGTAAGGATGTAACCGCAAAATGTTATGGTGGTGATATCTCCCGTAAACGTAAATTGTTGGAAAAACAGAAGAAAGGTAAAAAACGCATGCGTCAGGTTGGGAACGTAGAAATTCCGCAATCTGCATTTATGGCGGTATTGAAATTGGATTAATAACATTTTAAATTATACAAAAAAAAGGAGCTCTTGGGCTCCTTTTAAATACAATCAAATCTCCTAAACATGAATCTATTAGATGGTAAATTAGTTTCCGAAAAAATTAAAGAGCAGATTGCTCTGGATGCGGCTGAATTTACAACTCAAACGGGTCGGAAACCGCATTTAGTAGCTATCCTTGTTGGTAACGACGGTGGTAGCGAGACTTATGTGGCCAGCAAAATGCGTAATTGTCAATTGGTCGGCTTTGAATCGACAAACATCCGTTATGATGAGACAATCACTGAAGAGGAATTGATCGCCAAGGTCAAAGAAATCAACAAAGATGATTCCATCGACGGCCTGATCGTTCAATTACCTTTACCAAAACATATTGATCCGGACAAGATTACCGAAGCAATTGATTACCGTAAGGATGTGGATGGATTTCATCCGGTCAACTTGGGGCGTATGCAACGTAATCTCCCCTGTTTTATTCCTGCGACACCGTATGGTATTATGTTGATGCTGGATTACTATAAGATCGAGACAGCGGGCAAACATGCCGTGGTGGTAGGCCGAAGCAATATTGTTGGTTCTCCAATGAGTATACTTCTGGCGCGTAATGCTAACCCAGGGAACTGCACCGTGACCTTAACGCATAGCCGTACAAAAGACCTAAAAACGGAGATACTGCGTGGAGATATCGTAGTGGCAGCTATAGGAAGAAAGAATTTCGTTACGGCGGATATGGTGAAAGAGGGAGCTGTGGTGATTGACGTGGGTATCAACAGAGAAACCTCAACTGAGACGAAATCTGGGTTTAAATTATACGGCGATGTGGACTTTGCGCATGTGGCACCTAAAGCATCATGGATCACTCCAGTACCGGGTGGCGTGGGCCTGATGACCATCGTTGGATTATTGAAGAATACATTGGAGGCTGCAAAGGGAACAATTTATCCGAAACACTAAAGTTTGTCTATTTGGCATAGAAGTTGTAAATTATAGACTAATTAATCATATAAATACAAACTTACATGAGCGTATCATGTGGTTGATGGGAGTCCAAAATGGATAAATACAACTTCATGATATCTTCTTGCCATTAAAAAACAAAATTCTAATGAAAAAAATTGCACTTTTAGCGGTAGTCGCAGGAGCATTGGTAATGTCTTCTTGTAACAATTCAGAGAAAAAAGCGTCGGATTCGACTGATACTGCACAAACAGTAGGCGAGCATGTAGATGCAGCGATTGCAGACTTAAAGAACGCCGAAGAAAGCGCGCGTTTGAAAGCTGAGGAAGCAAAAAAGGCTTTAGATGAAGCGATTGCCAAAGGTGATAAAGCTGCTGAAGAGAAAGCGCGTGCTGCTTCTGAGGAGGCTAATACCGCTTGGGAAAAAACCAAAACCGCTTTACGTGACGCGGGGCAGGATGTGAAGGAAGGGTTGAAAGACGCAAAAGATGCTACGGTAGATGCTGCGAATACAGCTGCCGATAAAACCAAAGATGTAGCAAAAGATGTGGCAGATGGTACTAAAAAAGTAGCTGGTGATGTTGCTGATGGTACTAAAAAGGTAGCCAAAGATGTTGCTTCCGGTACGAAAGAGGCTGCTAAAGATGTGAAAGACGCTTTTAAAAAATAGATGACGGCATTGGTTGCAAAGCCAGAAAATTGTATAGTTGAAAAACTAATCTGCGTAGTGCGGCATTAAGATAAAAAAAATAGGGAACTCTTCAGTTTCCTATTTTTTTTACAACTCATACCCAGTCTCAAGAATAGACCCGCAGCTCCAATGTCATCATGGTATAATCTTGAAGTATTCAATTTATTTATTGTAATAATCCCATAGTAGTTTGGAGAGTTTACGTGTCAGTATTTCTGCTGCATTGGTTTTGCCCCAGCTCTGATCCCCATTGTTTTTGGTGAATATGCTAAAGACATAATCGCCTTTGGGCGCATTGACCAACATTACTTCATTACGTACATCATCCAGCGATCCCGTTTTGGAGGCGGCCTTTACCGTCGCGGGAATTTGGGAGAGCCCTCTTTCGTCATAGAACATATTGCCCAGAAAACGATACATGCGATCGGAGGATTTTTCTGATATTACCTTTCCCTGACGGATCAGGGTCAGGAGATCGGCCATCTCTTTTGGCGTGGTCTGTCCCCAGCCATATTTTTCCCAGTCTGTCTTTCTTCCCTCAGTTTGCGAGTTTACACGCGTATGCTGCAATTGAAGGTCGGCCATTAGTGTGTTGATGGCCATTCCTCCGCCCGCAAGTTTTTGATTCCAGATGCTTGTGACATTGTCACTGTAAGAAAGCATAAGAGCGACAAGAGTTTTGAGGTCGACCTTGCTGCTGTCTTTAAAGAATTGCATCAGGCCCGAACCACCGTATTTTTGGCTCTCACGGTAGATAAGCTCCTGATCTAATTGCAACTGTCCTTTTTCAATTTTATCAAAGACACCCACTAAAATCGGGATCTTGACAACACTCGCTGTGGGAAAAATGCTGTCGGCTCCGATATTAACTTCCTTGTGTTTTTTTAGGTTATGTACATAGATACCTACTTCTCCCTGAAAACCCTGAATAAGCTGTTTAATTTGTTTTTCGAGTTTTCTATCAGTGCTTCGTTTTTGCCCGAAAGAGCATAAGGATAGAAATAATAACGTAAATGATAGTAAAATTTTACTCATAGTCAGGGGGTTATGTGTATTAAATGTGGTGAATAATCGTTATTTTTATTGTTCAGTGGGCTTAAGTTATGAAATATCCACGATTGAAAGCAAAAACAGGAATGAAAATAACCTGAATATTTGATATTCTCATACAAAGACAGATTATTGCATATGAAATTATTTATGATTTTGATTGGTTGTAAACCGAAAAATAGACGTACGGAACAACATGATATTTTTTTCGGAATCGGGAATGAACTGAAGGATTTTATAGACCCAATTAAAGATTTTTGGCCTGATGCCGATGGGAAAATTCATATTGATGCTTATCGGATCGTCAATAAGATTGGCGAGTATGAAATTGTGGTCGTGGAAAAAAATGATGCGGCAATTTCTGATACGGAATTGAAGTTGTTTTTTGTTAATCTGGGCGGTTATAAACCGAATGAATTTGATGAATTTCATTATAAAGAACTCATTGTTGCGCCGAATTTGGGAAAAGCTACTGAGAAGGCTAAACGAACTGTTTTTTGGAAACACCATAGCACGGCTCATATAGATGATAAATATGGCTTGGATGTCGATGATATTTATGAAATAGAAGATCTATTGCTTGATGCTGATAAGGAAAAATACCATATTCAAATTGTGCCCAAAACCGGATTGAAAGAAGATGTGATTGCAAATGGTTATTTTAAATTGAGCGCTTTGTAAGATATTGTCGGGGCGTAGATATATCAAGTGTTGAACAATAGCAAAAAAAATAGCGGGCTTCCTAAAAAGAAACCCGCTATTTTTTACCAAGACAGGTATCACTACGTGGTGTTTGTCTCAATTATTCTATACCTTGTTGATCGCTATGTTGTTTACGGATGACACTATGCTTCTTACCATAAACGAAGTAAATCAACAGACCTAAGGCCAGCCAAATTGCCAAACGCTCCCAGCTTTCAATAGGCAATGAAGCCATCATCAGCACGCAGACAATGATACCCATGATCGGAACAAAAGGAACTAAAGGTGTTTTGAATGGACGTTCCAGATTAGGATCTGTTTTGCGGAGTACCAATATACCTACACAAACCAATGTAAAGGCAAATAGGGTCCCTATACTCACCATGTGACCAAGATCAGAGACGGGAACAAATCCAGCGAAGATACTTACGAATACCATAAAGATTGCATTTGTTTTCCAAGGGGTCTGTCTTTTGGAAAGATCAGAAAATATTTTTGGAAGCAGGCCATCTTTACTCATGGAGTAGAATACCCGGCTCTGGCCAAGCAGCATGACAAGAATAACAGATGTATAACCTGCAATAATCGTAATAATTAATGCAGTATTCAGAAAATGATATCCTGTTTTCGCAAATGCCGTGGCTACTGGTTTGGCGTCGCCTTTAAACATCGTGTAATTTTCGATACCTGTCATTACATAGGAAAATAACACATAAAGAAGGGTACAAATGATCAATGAGCCGATGATACCAATTGGCATACCTTTTTTTGGATTTTTTGCTTCCTGAGCAGCAGTACTTACGGCATCGAAGCCAATGAAAGCAAAGAATACCACACCTGCTGCACGCAAAACACCGCTGATTCCAAAATGACCGAAGTCATCGCTCTTTAAAAAAGTCCATAGGCCTTGTTGACCATTCTTGACCATCTCTTCACCGGCATTTACAGGGATAAAAGGGTCGTGGTTTGCAGGGTTGATAAAGCTCCAGCCCAATGCGATAAAAATCAATACGACACCTACTTTTAAGATTACCAAGATGTTGTTTACGCGTGACGATTCCTGTGTTCCACGCATTAATAGTAGAGAAAGCAAACATACAATAATGATTGCCGGTAAATTAACCATACCACCTTCCCAAGGGCCTTTCAGTAAGGCGTCGGGTAAATGGATGTGGAAAATCATCAGGAGCTGATTAAAGTATTGCGACCAACTGACGGCTACGGTGGCACCGGCGAGGGCATACTCCAAGACAAGATCCCAACCGATGATCCAAGCCACAAATTCCCCCATTGTTGCATAAGAGTAGGTGTAAGCACTTCCGGCGACAGGAATCATGGACGCAAATTCGGCGTAACAAAGACCTGCAAAAGCACAGCCAACGGCAGCGATAATGAAAGATAGGATAACAGCCGGACCAGCATTCTCCGCAGCGGCAATTCCGGTTAAGGAAAATAGCCCTGCTCCAATGATGGCTCCAACGCCTAGCGCAATTAATCCGCCACTCGTTAATGTTCGTTTCAGTGTATGTTCACCATTTTCATTTGCCTCAGCAATCAGTTTAGGAATCGATTTTTTAAATAGCATAGGATTAATTCTTTACGATTATTTAGCTTTTTAATTGTTTAATTAATGTCAAATATAAATGATATCAACGACAAAAGGGAAGATTGCGCTTCCCTTTTGTAATAAAATTTTGTCTAAAATATAAATCAAACGATTGTATAGCTATTAGTAAGCTGCTGTAAAGCGTTTGTTTATAAATTGTTTATTTGCGATCTCGTCAACGATGGCTACAGCAAGATCCTCAACAGATAGTCTCGAACGGCCTTCGTGATCAAATACTGGCGCGTCCAAGCCCGTGCGGTACTTACCAGTTCGTTTACCACCTGCCTGTGGATTCATCTCTATGGCAGGACTGATCATTGTCCATTCAAGTTGGTCTTCTTTACGAATGATGTCCAGGTAATCTGCGGCAGCCAAAGCTCCGGGTTTGATTTCCTGAGGGAAATCTGGTGAATCGACCAGACGATTGCCTTCAATTAACAAACTTCCGGCTCCACCGACAACAATAAAACGTTTCACGCCGGCATCTTTAACAGCCTGTTGAATTGCTAAAGCGCCCTTGGTAAAATCTTCGTAAAGGTTAGGGTTAGTCCAGCCCGCATTAAACGCGGAAATAACGATATCTGTACCTGTCAAAGCGCTTACCAGTTGATCGTGGTTATTAATATCAACTGCTACTTTTGTTATGCTGTCATTCGATGGAATGCCTTCTGTATGGCGAGCGAGTGCAACGACTTCGTAATTCCGGTCAACCAATTCTTTGACAAGATGTGTTCCTACATATCCTGTGGATCCAATTACTGCTACTTTCATGTGTTTTTAATTAAATGTTTTACTAAAATCAGCAAGCGTCATTTTCTCCAAACGTACTACAATATCAGTGTCGACTTCCTGATAAAGATCTTGCAATTTGGCATTGATGTTTTTACCGACAATACAAGCCGGGTTTGGGGTATTGAATTTACCCGATAGCTCATTTTGTTTTGTGCTTTGATAAATGTCTGCAAGGGTGATGTGCTCTTTTTTATTGTTTATGCGAATTCCTCCACCTTTGCCCTCTTTACTGATTAATAAAGCGGCCGCTTTCAGGGAGGAAATTTCCTTGCGGACGACAACAGCGTTTACTTGGATACTTGAAGCGATGTATTCAGAGGAAAGCCATTGTCCGGACTCCTCCAATTGTGCTAGAACCATAATATGTAAAGCTGTTGCAAATCTCAAGTTGTGTAACATCCCGCTGCTGATTTTTTAATTTTGATAACACAAAAGTAATGGAAAAGGCTCTAAACTGAAATAAAAAATATTACAGTTTAGGGCCTTCTGACAATTACGTGATAAAAACGCTTGTTTTTTATTTTTTCTCGTTAAATTTCTTGTAACTATCCATCACGTAGACCCGTAATGTTTCTTGGCTGCTATTTTGGATAAACTTATAAGAGGGTCTGAATCTTTCTTTAAATAAAGCCAGTTCGGATCCGTCAAGTGGTGTTACTTCTTTAATGAGGTTGTCCGTAAACTTACGATCAACCGTTCTTTTTTCCAGTTCCGCGACAAGTAGTTTGTAATTTGAACGGGCCTGTTTTCCTTCCTTACTGAATATACGGCTTGGAGAGATCCGGATTCCGCCGCGGTTTTGGCTGGCATCCGAATATTTTCCGGCGACTTTCTCGCGTTGGATTTCAGCTGCAAGTCTACTATCGGTCATCCGTTCAACAACAACCTGATTCAATTCAATGGGCGTATTTATTCTGTTCAAATAGATTCTTCGCAAGCTCGAATCATATATAAATACCGTGTCCTGTTCGTATCCGGTTGCTTTAATCAAAAGTAGATCATTGATATTGGCATCAATAGCAAATGATCCATCCCTATTGGTCTGAACTTCTACTTTGCTCCGTAAATTCTGGATGTGTGCAGCCTCAATTTTTTCTCCGCTGACAAGCTCCATAATAATACCTTTGGTTTTTTCCTGTGCAAATAGCTGCCCGCTGATCAACATGATAAATAAACAGCTTAGAATCGTTTGTGTGACTTTCATGGGGATAATATATATATACATAAATGAGCTTGTTACCTTCCGTTTTATTCGTCTAGCGCCATGAAACCATTATGAGCAATTTTTTGACGTGTTCATAATGGTCTCCTAACGTAGAATTTCTTTACCAAAATAACGAATAGATTTTGAATTAACGCTCTAATTTGCCTTCCATGTATTATTATCCGGATTCTTGTCAGGCATGACATCGTCAGGATCCAACTGTACGGACTGCAAGGCTTCGTTTGTAGGGATTTTAAACTGCCAAACGTTATTTCTTTCCCAGACTTCCACAGGTAATTTTTTTCTTATTTTTTTGCCCGAAACTGTGGTTGCTTCAACGATAACTGGCATAGGCAATTTTTCCAGGTTTTCTACCGTGACCAACGCTCCTAACATAGGCTGATTGTTGACGTACGAAACGGATTTGATCGCCTGATCCATTTGCCAGTTATTGACAAACCATCCACGCCAAAACCAATTAAGGCTTTCCCCAGTTCCGTTTTCGATCGCTTTAAAGAAATCCTCAGGTGTTGGATGTTTGTAAGCCCATTCCTGAATATATTTTTTGAAGGCGTAATCGAAGCGTTCTTTGCCAATAATCTCATTACGCAATAATTTGAGCCCATAAGCCGGTTTGTAATAAACAAGGGCGCCGATATTGCGTTCCTTCATATTTTGTGGTGTACTCATGATCGGCTCGAGATTTTGCGATGTGAAAATATACGAACGACTGGCCTGCGGACGATGGTACTCACCATTATTGAATTCTTGGGTTGCCAGTTCATTGATAAAGGTATTGAACCCTTCATCCATCCAGCCGTGCTCACGTTCGTTGGACGCTACAATCATAGGAAACCAGTTATGGCCAAATTCATGATTGGTGACTCCCCAAAGGGAACCTGCTTTGGCCTGATTGCCGCAGAAAGACAAGGCGGGATATTCCATGCCACCTACGTTGGAAGCAACATTTACGGCTACAGGATAGGGGTATTCAAACCAATTTTTGGAATAAATTTCGATGGCGGCTTTGGTATATTCTGTCGAACGTTCCCAGGCATTGTTGCTATTGCTTTCTACTGGATAGGCTGATAGGGCAAGTGCTTTTTTTCCGCTTGGTAGATTGATTTTGGCTCCATCTAATATAAAGGCGGTGGAGGAGGCCCAGGCGATATCCTGTGCATTGTTGAGCTGATATTTCCAAGTTAAAGTCTTTTTGTTCGGCCTTGAACTTTTTGCTGTCACTTCTTCGGCTGAGCGAATCAATACCGTTTCATCACTACGTAGCGCAAGCTGATATCTTTTGAACTGGTCTGCCGTAAATACTTCCTGTGGATTTAAAAGTTCACCCCCCAGTACAACGATGTGACTGGCTGGCGCGGTGATTTCGACCTGATAATTTCCGAATTCGCGGTAGAATTCTCCAGGCCCTGTATAAGGCAGCGTGTTCCAGCCTCTAATATCATCATATACACAGAGTCTGGGAAACCATTGTGCGATAGCATAGATTTTACCATTCTTAGTATCCAGGATGCCTGTACGGTCGGCACCATATTGGGGTACTATATATTGATAGGTGATCTTAAAGGTGATTTTTCCACCCTTACTTTTCAGTGCAGCCGGAAGTCGCAGTTGCATACGGGTATCATCTATGATATGCTCTATGGCTTTTCCATTGATATCGGTGACAGACTGAATCTGATAACCACCATCAAATTTTGAGTTCCCGTCGCCATATCGGCTGTTAGTCAATGGGGAAATCAACTGGCCACGTCCATGTTGTGAAAACATATTTTGATCCAATTGCAACCAGAGGTAATCCATGTTGTCAGGACTATTGTTACTATAGGTAATCTCTACTGTGCCGGTTACCTGATCGTTTTGATCATTTAATGATGCCTGTATTTTGTAGTCCGCAGCATTTTGCCAATATCCAGGACCGGGTTTACCGGCCGCAGAGCGATAATCATTTCCATTATTCTTGAAAAACAACGGGGCAAAGGCTTGGGGATAACTATAGTTGGATGTTTTTTCCTGGGAAAAGGACGGAAAAGCATAGCCCAATGCAATAAGGCTGAAAGAAGCCAATGCAAGTCTTTTCATCATATCTGTTCGAATTAAATTACGTTTATTGGTTACAATATACAATCGTTAGTTTGTACTTACAAAAAAAAGCTCCTTTTTAGGGAGCTTGTAACAACTATTTTAAGTTGATTTTATAGTCGTCTTCACTGAATCCGAGCAGAATACCCTTACCATATTCAATCACTGGGCGCTTGATCATGCTTGTGTGTTCTTTAAGTACTTTATTGGCGCTACTGGCGTCGACAACCTGCGCTTGCTCTTCGATTGTCAATTTTTTCCAAGTTGTCCCTTTTTTGTTGACCAAAGACTGCCAGTCCACTTTTTTCTCCCATTCTTTAAGTTTTTCATCACTGACGCCTTCTTTTTTGAAGTCATGAAATTGAAAATCAATCTGATTTTCTTCTAACCATGTTAAGGCCTTCTTTACTGTGTTACAGTTTTTGATACCGTATACCTGTAGCATAATGATTCCAATATTGGTGAGCTCAAATTTAATCAATCCCTGATTTATTTACGGAAGTATCCCGTGTATTTTTTTAACAGAAGAAGCGATGTCCCTGTGGAACGAACTGATTTAATTTCGGCAGTAGACCGGGGTAGGTGTATCGCGATTCCAGCGTTTAGGGTAATAAACAAACTGATAGTGTATTTAGTACACTATAAAAATTAGGAAGTAATAATTATTTTTAATAATTTAGTAGCTTCAAGAGTTAATAAAGATTAAAATAAATCAATAACAGTAATATGAGCCTAAAAGATTTTAAAGGTGTATTGACGGGAGATCAAGTACAAGAGTTGTTTGAAGTTGCAAAGACGCATAAATTTGCTTTGCCTGCGGTAAACATTATCGGAACAAATTCTATCAATGCGGTAATGGAAACTGCTAAAGCAGTAAACTCTCCTGTAATTATTCAATTGTCAAACGGTGGTGCGCAATTCTATGCTGGTAAAACATTAAATAATGATAACTTGCAAGCCTGTGTATTGGGTGCGGTATCTGCAGCACAGCACGTACATTTATTGGCAGAACACTATGGTGTTGCCGTAATTTTGCACACGGATCACGCGGCTAAAAAACTTTTACCTTGGATCGACGGTTTATTGGATGCGGGTGAGAAATTCTTCGCACAACACGGTAAGCCTTTGTTCTCTTCACATATGTTGGATCTATCTGAAGAACCGATCGAAGAAAATATCGAAATTTCTGCAAAATACTTAGCACGTATGAAACCATTGGGTATGACTGTAGAGATCGAATTGGGGGTTACGGGTGGAGAAGAAGATGGTGTTGACAACTCAGATGTGGACAGCTCTAAATTATACACACAACCAGAGGAAGTTGCTTATGCATACGAAGAATTGTCTAAAGTATCTGACAAATTTACCGTTGCAGCAGCATTCGGTAATGTACATGGCGTGTACAAACCGGGTAATGTAAAATTACAACCGGTCATCTTACATAATTCACAAGAGTATATCCGCGAAAAATACAAGCTTACTGCCGAAAAGCCAGTTAACTTTGTGTTCCACGGAGGTTCTGGTTCCTCACCTGAAGAAATTGCAGAAGCTATTTCTTATGGAGCGATCAAAATGAATATCGATACCGATATGCAATGGGCTTTCTGGGATGGTGTGAGAGGTTATGAAGCTAAAAATCACGATTATTTGCAAGGACAGATCGGAAACCCTGAAGGTACTGATTCTCCAAACAAAAAATATTACGACCCACGTGTATGGTTGCGTAAGGGTGAAGAAGCATTTGTTGCTCGCCTGAAAGAAGCATTTGCTGATCTGAATGCGGTAGATGTAAACAGCAAGTTGTAAGCAAAACGAAACATTAATAACGGGGTGTCCTAATTTTTAGGACACCTTTTTTTTGTCAAAATAGGTTAAAAAGAAGTATGAGGATGATGATTGGCGTGTTTTTTGACGACAGAAAATACGGAATAAGTCAATATGCGCACATAGTCACTATAAACAAATTAAGTGAAAATACAGCTGGAAAGGGCATATCAGGTAATCAAAAAACGGATAATATAACTATGAAATTTTTAGGAATCAGTGCGTTTCTTTTGTTAATGACCCAAGTGGGATTTGGGCAGGCTAAACAAAATGTAGGGGATTTTAGTTCGGTAGTCGCGACAGATAAAATACAGGTAGAATTGATCAAGGCCAATGAGTCTCTGGTGACATTCGAAGGGCAGAACTACGAGAATGTGAAGGTGGTCAATACGAATGGTGCTTTAGCTTTAAAAATGAACACGCTAAATATGCTGCAGGGTGGCAATATCTCTGTGAAAGTTTACTACAAAAGTTTGAAAAATGTAGAAGCAAAAAAGGGTGCAAAGGTATTTGCTACGTCAAACAATACTGTGTTGGCTGATCATCTCAAAGTCTACGCTTCCGAAGGTGGTCTTGTCGATCTGCACGCGGAAGCAAAAAGTGCTGAAGTGAAAGTAACTTCCGGTGCAACAATAGCACTTTATGGTAAAGCGGAAAAACAGGAGATTATCTCCAATTTTGGCGGCAAATATGAGGGGAAGGATTTTAAGACGACAACAACTACAGTTACTGTAAACGGGGGTGGAAAGGCTGAAGTCAATGCGGTGGATTCCATCGAAACAAAGACACGTGGTGGCGGTACGATAGACGTCTATGGCAAGCCTGAACAACGCGTTGAAAAGAAAATGGCAGGCGGAACAGTCAACTTTAAATAGTAAACTGTCTTGATTTTGTCAATTTTGACTCTTATGAATTCGCGGTTAAAATGCTGAAAATTTAAGAAAATTAGAGTTAAAAGATCAAATAAAAGGTTTTAAGCTGTAAAGGACGTTAGCAGGTGTTTAACTTTTTTATTGAAAAGGTCAGATATTTTGTTTTTCTAGCCTACACCCTTCTTCATTTGTGCTTAAAATACTTATTTTTGTGGGGGAATAATAAAAATAGTATTATGGCAAAGCGTAATTATGTTTCAAATTCTACGGAATCTACACGCATGTTCAAAAATGACTTTTTAGAGTCGTTGACGAAAGTGCACTGGAGCGTACCTTTGATTTTCTATGTACCCGTAGTTGTTTTCTTTTCATATAAAGCTCTGGTCTGGGGTGATGTTGATCTATTGACATATATTGGTTATTTTGTTTTTGGTTTGGCATTCTGGACAGCATTTGAATATGCATTACATCGTTGGGTATTTCATTTCCACCCGACATCGGAATGGGGGAAACGGATCGCTTTTATCTTTCACGGTGTACACCACGACTACCCTAGAGATCGGATGCGTTTGGTTATGCCACTTTCAGCCAGTATTCCGTTAGCGGCTTTGGTGTATTTTGGATTTACGTTGTTCTTTTCGAATGAATTTATCTTGGCTTGCTTTTTCTCCGGATTTATGGTGGGTTATCTGGTTTATGATGAGTGCCACTACGCCATGCATCACGCAAATTTTAAGAGCGGAATCTTCAAGCGTATTAAGCAACATCACATGCTGCACCATTATTCAGATCCAGAAAAAGGATTCGGTGTGAGTTCGTCCTTATGGGATGAAATCTTGCGCTCAGGTTTTGAGGAAAAAGAACAAAAAAAAGAGTCTTCGACATTAAAAGAAGAAAAAGCATAACGCTTTTTATTAGATCGTATTAGAAAAAAAGCCTTTGGAATTTTTCCAAAGGCTTTTTTTGTGGCAATAATTCCTGCTGCTGAAAAAATAGGGGTGACAAAGCAAAAAAGAGCAGAATTTTTGAGTCGGTTAAAAAAGCAGTTATTCGAAGGAAGTGAAAACATAAAATTTACGCATCACTGAGCTAACAGAATATTTTCCATAAAACAAAATCTGCGATAATGTTATTGTATTTATGGTTAGTGCTGAAACAGAGGAGAATTTAGGTTTCATAATACGAAGCCTATATACATGGTTTAGCTGGCTATTCTTTGAAAAAAATAAATCAGTAATGGCAAAATTATTTTTGGTCCGCCACGGACAGTCGCAATGGAACCTGGAGAACCGTTTCACAGGTTGGCAAAATATTGATATTACAGCTTTAGGACAACTGGAAGCACAAAAGGCAGGAAAAGCATTAGCGAAAGAATCAATTGATATCGCATTTACCTCCACATTAATCCGGGCGCAACATACCTTGCAGATTATTCTGGATGAAATCGGAAAGCCTGATATGCCAATTGTCATAGATGCCGCCTTGAACGAACGGAGCTATGGAAATCTGGAGGGTTTAAATAAAGATGAAACAGCTGTAAAATATGGGGTGGAGCAAGTACATATCTGGCGCAGATCTTTTGATGTCGCTCCCCCAGGAGGTGAAAGCTTAAAAGATACCTATGATCGAGTGATACCCTATTTTGAACATGATATCAAACCAGAATTGGAGGTTGGTAAAAATATACTAATAGTCGCACATGGTAACAGTCTAAGAGCATTGATCATGTATCTGGAGCATCTTTCGCCAGCACAGATACTGGAGCGGGAAATAGCGACCGGAGATCCCATTACTTATCAATGGGATCAGATAATACATTAAGATAACCGTTTTTTTATTAGAATGAATACTCTTAGGTAAGCCCAGTTGATCAGGCAAACAAGGCCCATGCTTTTGTTACAAGGAAACACACGATCAGGCCATAAAATACCGGTAATAAGGTTGCTACCGCTGTCCATTTACGGCTGCCTGTTTCTTTATAAATCGTGTATATTGTTGTACTGCATGGGTTATGCAATAAACTGAAGAGCATCAGATTTACGGCTGTCAGTGTTGTCCATCCTCCGGCATGTAATAGGGCCGAAACTTCGTTTGCGGACCCTTCAAACAATATACCTGACCCAGCACCGACAGTACTGTCACCAACCGCGATCACCGTTAACATTAATATCGTCGGAATAACAATTTCATTGGCTGGGATAGCAACAATATAAGCGAGTAAAATAACGCCGTTCAGACCTATAAACAAACCCATTGGATCGAGTCCATGAATGAGCCATTGTGCTATACTCTGGTCACTGATATGAACGTTGCAAATCAACCATATAATCGCTCCGGCCGGAGCGGCAAAGACGATCGCTCGCCATAAGACGATCAAGGTACGGTCGATGAATGAGGTGTATACAGTTTGAAAAAATCTTGGTGGACGATAGGGTGGTAGTTCCAGCGTGAAGAAGGAGGATTCTCCTCTGAGCAAGGTTTTTGACAAGAACCAGGACGTGAAAAATGTAAATGCAATGCCCAGTATTGCAATAAAAATAACCGCGAACATGGCGACAGATCCTGACCACTTCGCAGGAACCAAGACCCCAAGAAAAAGAGTTGCTATTAAAATCTGCGTCGGCCATCTTCCATTACATAGTGAAAAGTTATTGGTAATAATGGCAATCAACTTTTCACGGGGACTGTTAATGATCCTTGTCGCAACAACCCCCGCGGCATTACAGCCAAACCCCATACTCATGGTCAGTGCTTGTTTGCCATGTGCGCCGGCTTTTTTGAATATACGATCCAGATTGAATGCTACACGGGGGAGATAGCCAAAATCTTCCAATAAAGTAAATAATGGAAAAAAGATGGCCATGGGAGGCAACATGACGGCTATTACCCAGGCGGTAGCCAGATAGATCCCGTCAATTAGAAAACTACTTAACCAAACAGGGAAGTGAAGGTATATGGTCAGCTCCTTTAAAAAAGAATAAACGTGATCCAATAGCAGGTATGATAATAGCTGAGAGGGATAATTTGCTCCGGTAATCGTAAGCCAAAGAATAAACCCGAGAAGCAGGAACATAATTGGGAATCCCCAGATTCGGTGCGTGACAATATGATCTATACTGCGATCCAGGCGAAATGACCGATTGTCGGAGCCAGTAGAAACATGTTCTTTTACGAGCTGACTAGCTTTAGCATAAATCGCTTCAACCAGATCATTTCGATAATGATCTCCAAGTTTGACCCGATATTCGTTTGCGCTATGCAAGAGGGGAGATAAATTTTCATTGTTAATGGAAGGGGACAACCGTCCTTTTTGTAATGCATTAATAATATTTTTATCTTCTTCAATCAATCGCATGGCCAGCCAATTAACATTGGACAGGTTGTTATCCAGCATATGTAAACGTTTTGCGATAGCTGCGACAGCCGTGCCAGTCTGTTTCGCCAGTTGGAAAGATGTTGTTTTTGCTGGTTGAAAGCTGCCGTCTGCTACCTGATGGATGGCTGCTAACAGATCCGAAAGTCCTTCTTTGGTACGGGCACTGGTAGCGATAACGGGAATGCCAAGGTCCTTGGATAGGGTTCGTAGGTCAATTTCTATGTGATGACGTCGTGCCTCATCAATCAAATTGATGCAGAGGACCGCTTTATTGCTGATTTCGAGTATTTGTAGTACCAGACTGAAATTTCGTTGGAGCCTGCTGGCATCAAGGACTATGACTGTGACATCCGGTCTCCCGAATAAAATAAAATCACGGGCAACCTCCTCATCCTCGGATGTCGAGAGTAGGGAATAAGTGCCCGGAAGGTCAATGATTTTAAATTTTTCGCCTTGGTGTGAGTAGCTCCCTTCTGCTCGGTTAACTGTTTTGCCCGGCCAGTTTCCGGTATGTTGTTTTAGCCCGGTCAGTGCATTGAAAATAGAACTTTTTCCTGTATTTGGGTTTCCGGCCAAGGCAATCGTGTAAGCAGAATTTTCCGCATGCGCTCCCCATTGTTTCAGTTTTGACGTTGGATTTAGCTGACAGGTGTCGCAGGCAGTATGTTTTTTCATCATCGTCTATTTATGGGTGATCAATATCTGTAAAGCATCTTCCCGACGCAAAGAAATTAGCGTTCCGTGTATGTTGTAGGCGATCGGATCGCCCAAAGGGCTTATATTTTGCACAGTTATTTCGGTGCCCCTGACAAACCCCAGGTCAAGCAAGCGTTGTCGAATTTCTTGACCGCAGTCCATTGTTATACCGTGGATGTTTGCGCGCTCGTCTTTTTTTAAAAATCCCAATGGTATAGTTTGTTTGTTTTTCATTACTTATTTTATTTTTAGTTTTACTAAATTATAAAATTAGATTATACTAACAAAATATTCCGTGACAAATTTGATCTAACATTGTTCCTGTACGCTTGTACAGATTTATTTTTTTGACATAGATGGCAGTGGAGTCATGGATGCTGGCTCCGGCAAATAGGATGATGTTGAGTAAAAATAGCAGTTAGCTATTTTTTAAGAAATAGGGCGTACAAGTAAGGTTGCTGTTACTTTGCTACTGAGTACTTCTGCGGACCGGCTGTCATAACTAACTGTGATACTGCGGTCAAATGGTTCGATAGCGTGAATCGTTAATGTTGTGCCCAATTCGAGGTTTTTAGAGTTTAGGTATTGTAACAATTCTTTGGAGGAAGGCTGTACCGCCATTAATGTGACCACATTGCCAATTTTACAGGTGTCAAGGAAGATATAGTTCTCCGAACGCATTACACCATTGTGGTCAGGGATTGGTGAGCCGTGTGGGTCTACCGTAGGATATCCTAATAACTGATCCATTTTGGTGAAAAATTCAGGCGAATGGATATGCTCGATCTGTTCGGCAATCTGGTGAACTTCATCCCATGCAAACCCCATTTTTTCAACTAGATACATTTCCGTGAGTCGATGTTTTCGTATAATAAGTGCAGCTTCTTTTTTGCCTTCTTCTGTCAATTTGAGGGGTTTATAACTCTCATAATGGACAAAGCCCTTTTCTGACAGTTTTTTCATCATGCTATTGACCGTTGGCATTTTAATGTCCAGTCGTTTACTGATTTCGTTGACAGTAGCCTCACCTTTTAGGTATGTCAGATTATATAGCGCTTTTAGATAGTTCTCTTCAGTCTGTGATATCATAACGCAAATTTACCAAATATTAGCGGTGTCTAATAGTAAAGTTAGGAATTATTTTGTTAGTATAATCTAACTTCTTAGATTTGCAATTCTAAATTTATATTTAATTAAAATAAAACAATCATGACGGGATTCAGAATTCTCTTAGCAACAGCATTAATGCTGATAGTATTTATTTCCTTTGGGCAAACAGGTCGGGTAACGGGTAAGATTTATGACGGTAATGGGCTCCCGTTGAAATCGGTATCCGTGGTGATTCCTGCACTAAAGATGGGTACGAATTCCAACAATCTTGGACAATTTACATTGGAAAAGATCCCCTATGGTACTTGGGGAGTGGAAGTCAAACATATCGGTTTTAATGTCTATTGCGATTCGATTCGGATCGACAGGATTACTGTGGTCAGGGACATCCGCTTAGACGGTTCCATTTTTTTACTGGATGAAATTGTGGTCACGGGCACAAAAACATTCAAACGAAAAACGGAGAGTCCGGTAATTGTCAATATATTGGATAGTAAAACCTTGGACAATCTACAGGTATGTAATCTTTCTGAAGGGTTGAAGTTTCAGCCGGGCCTGCGGGTGGAAACAGATTGTCAGACCTGTAATTATACACAGCTGCGGATGAATGGGTTACAGGGCGGGTACGCACAGATATTGATTAATGGAAGGCCTATATTTAGCCCTCTGATGGGGCTTTATGGTATGGAGCAGCTTCCTGTCAATATGATCGAAAAGATTGAAGTCGTCCGTGGTGGTGGTTCCTCGCTGTATGGTTCAAGTGCGATAGGGGGTACTGTGAATGTAATTACCAAATTGCCGAAACAAAGCGGTTATGAAATCAATTCTTTTTACCAAAGTATCAATGGAAAGGCAAACGATTTTAACCTCGGTGGAAATGCAACTTTGGTCAACGAAAAAGGCAATTCGGGAACATCTTTTTTCTTCAATAAACGGGATCGGAGTTTTTACGATGCAAATGGGGATAATTTTTCCGAAATCCCTAAAATTGAAAATACCTCACTTGGCATTAATTCATTCTATCGGTTTTCGGACAATCAAAAACTGGAAGTCTCCTTAAGCAATCTGAATGAATATAGATATGGGGGTGAGATGACGAAAAAACCGGCATACCTTACGCTTCAGTCGGAGGAACGTGCCCATAAAATATGGATGGGGAGTGCTGATTATCAGATTAATTTTAATCAAGATAAATCTTCACTGATCTTTTATACAGCTTTTCAAAATACCAATAGAAAACATTATACCGGAATATTTCCGGATAGTCCGGAAGAAATCGAAAATCATCTCAAAAAACCGCCTTATGGCGATTCAAAGACAACCACATTGCAGGGCGGTTTTCAATTGAACCACGAGATCAGCAATTTTTTGAACCATCGGAATGTGCTGACCGTCGGAACGGAATATGTGTCTGACAAGGTTTACGATGAAATTCCGAGTTATAACTATTTGGTCGATCAGCATACGAAAGATTGGGGAAGCTTTTTTCAGAGTGACTGGGACTTTGCGGACAAATTTAACCTGTTATCCGGTGTTCGGGTGGATAAGCATAATCTATTAGACAAAGCGATCGTCAGCCCGCGTGTGGCACTTTTATATAAGCATGCGCCCAATACGCAGTTCCGTTTAAGTTATGGAACAGGTTTTCGGGCACCACAGGCATTTGATACAGATCTTCATATCGCCTTCGCTGGTGGTGGAGTCTCTCGTGTTCAATTAGCTCCTGATCTTCGGGAAGAGCGATCAAAGAGCTTCAGTGGCTCCTTAAACTACGACAAAGCTACGGAAAAATGGATTGCGGGTTTTACATTGGAAGGATTCTATACGCATCTGAAAGATGCCTTTGTACTCGAGGAAATCGGTACGGACGAGTTTGGTAAGGTGTTTGAAAAACGCAATGGAAATAACGCGAAGGTAGCAGGGACTACATTGGAATTGCGTGCCAATTATACTAAAAAGGTACAACTGGAGACAGGCTTTACTTTGCAACAGAGCAAATATGAAAATCCTGTGTCTTATCTGGAAGGTGTTGAAGCGATAAAATCATTCTTGAGAACACCAGATGACTATGGTTTTGCAAACCTGAATATTACACCTAATAAGCGCTGGACGGTCAATCTGAACTATGTGTACACAGGTAAAATGAAGATTGCGCATGCTGGCGGTGCAGACAATTTTCGGGAAGATCAAATGGTTCATACAAAAGCATTCTCAGAGGTAAATAGTAAAGTGTCGCATACTTTTAGTCTGTCAAAATTTAAAAATATGATCGAAGTCTATGCTGGGGTGAAGAATATTTTTAATGCTTACCAACATGACTTTGATACAGGTAAAAATCGGGATAGCAATTACATTTATGGTCCTAATATGTCCCGAACTTTCTTTGTTGGATTAAAGATAAAGACCCCTTAAGTAAATTGACAAGTGCATTATACCGGATTTGTGCTAAATATTTCAATCTTGTTACGCTTAGGGAAATATTTTTATACTAATTTGGTGCTACCTCAGTAGAGCAATTATTAATAGCAAGATGCAAAAGAAAATACTATTTTTTTTACTGATTTTAACCAGTTTCGTTGTGCCGTCCTATGCCCAGAACTCATCGGTGAACCAGCTTGCCAATGCATTTTTAGATACTGTCGAGCGGCATGCTTATCGTGGATCGTTGATCAAATGGGATTCTATCCGGCCAGTTTTTATTGAAGAGACAAGGACAATATCGGATATTAATGCATTGGAACCTCATTTTAAAAAAATCTTAAGTCAATTGAAGGATGGTCATTCCGGACTTTTTTTTGAGAAAGCTGATCAAAATAAGGAGGCTGAACAGGAATTATTTGTAAGAATGGCCGGTATGACCGATAAGGAGGCTGGTTTTCCACCCAAAGTTTTTAGTCATTTTATGACGAAAGACCAATATGCCTATATTCGGATCCCAGCGGTAGTTTATGAGCAACGAAAATATGTGGATACCATCGGAATACAACTGAAAGAGCTGGATGCCCAGCTGCCAAAAGGCTGGATCATTGATCTGACAGAAAATGATGGTGGAAGTATTTTTCCGATGATCTGGCATTTTGCCGATTTGATAGATGTGGACAGCACTTATTCGGTTGTGGATAGAGCGGGTGTTGAATCCAAACAAAATGTACGAATGAATAATCAGAATGATGAGGATCAAAAATGGGCCAAGTTATTTGATCTGGAATACGATAAGGTGCCACCTATTGTTATAAAAAATAAAAATATACCTATTGTGTTATTGGTCAGCCGGTTTACTTCGAGCTCGGGCGAATTTTTTGCGGCGCATTTTAAAGGCCAGAAAAATGCGACTATTATGGGGCAGACGACAGGTGGTTATACTTCCGCTAATGATCAATTCGCGGTTGGAAATAACTACACGATTAATTTGACAACCGGTGTCATTAAAGACCGTACAGGAAAGCTCTATGGGATAGGAGAAGGGATCAAACCCGATGTTCCTTTGGCGATTGATTTTGCTAAAGTCTTGGGAATCCCCGAGATCATTACTTTCGACCAGCTTAGAAAGGCTGTGAAAGAAGCAACTCCAGTGTATAGACAATTGGCTACTGACTATCTGAAAAGACAGGAGTTATAAAGACGTACTTTGCTGTCAGTACGGGAAGTTCTGATATTTAAAATAATACAAAGAAGACAAAATACTATAGGAAGAATGCGGTATTGAGACGCGAGAATAGTAAAACAAAAATCCTGCTGGGGAATATCTTCAGCAGGATTTTGTGTTTCTGGATATATTTTTTTTATTTCAATACAAATTTGAAACCTAATGAGAAACGGGATGGTTCAAAGTTAGAACCATGTGATAAGTTCCACCATGGTTTCCAGTCAAAATGCATTGCCAATGGTGCTGAAGGAATTCTGAACTCCAGGCCCAATGCTGGACGGATAGCAAAAAAAGTTTCGGTATCACCATCTTTCCAGTGGTAGTCATCGTCCCAGTAGCCGTGCCATTTGCCATAGTCAACAAAAGACACTTGTGGTCCCACACCGACATACCATGATAAACCACGTGTTCCAGCGATACGTTGGTTGTAGGAATAATCTACTCCGACAACCGTGATGTTGTCGCCAAATAATACCTGTGCATTTCCGGCATCATTGCCGCCAAAATTGTGTTTGATCTGTGGGCCGTATAATGTTGGGCCATCACCGACGTCAATGCCAAGGCCAAGAGCTGTACGGTAAGGAGTTTGTGCGTTTGCCTGTTGGTTAACGGCAAATACAAGTGCAAAAAGTGTCAGAAAAGGTAGAAGTACTTTCTTCATGATATTTTAAAAAATGTTAGCGTTAAGTTTTCGAATTGAAAACTTTCGCTGTTTAAACAAATACTCTGCCAATAATGATTATTTGTAGTTTTTTGGCTACTTTTATTTGTTAACTTTTTTATTTTAAGTGTATTATTTTTTTTACTTCATCTTGGGCCTTGATGATGATGATTTCTTAGTTCGGTATTTATATAGAAATCTAATGCTTACGGATTCAAACTCAAATTGCCGAAACGATATCTGCGGGAGCGTTGTTTATCTTATACATACATGGCGGTTTAACCTATTTAAAAATAGGTGTATGGCAGTAAAAAATCAAATATTTTTAAGATGGAACATATTCAAATCAATAGGAAAAAAATAGAGCAATGGCTTGCGGAGGGCTATGACGTGCTGCAAGAAGGGAAGCTTTTAAAAGTTGAAGGCGACCTGCCCGAGTTTTTGGAACAATTTGATGACAAAGCTGAGCCAAAGACTTACTTGCTAAAAGAATTGGTCACATGGCCTGAAGAAGAGCTTAAAAAACTGTAAGGAAATATGGAACAAATGAAAATAGCATCGGAAAAGATCGTTCCGATAGATTTTGATGCGGAGGAACTACCCGTAGAAATTAGGGAATTGCGCCCCGTGGTTTTCAGAGAGGAAACATCGTATTGGTGCTTATTGGGGCCAGATCCACATCGGGGAATTTTTGGAAACGGCGAATCAGTAGCCGATGCACTGGAGGATTGGTTGGTAAACCTTAGGAAGCGTTTAAAACAATCGGATGAAAACGACGAAGTACTAAACTATATCCGGGATAGCCTAAATGCATCTAATCGCGATGTTTGGTAAACTCATTTTTCGTGTTGCATATATTTAAAAAATACCAGTGGTTAGCGCTTATTATTTTTAACAATTATATTAAGCTTCGGGGATTGAGCGGTGTTTTTTTATTAGGAATGGTTCAGTTTGACACGAGTAGTGTTTTACTGCACAAATTTAGAACTTATCCCCCTTTTTTTGATATAAAAATTTAACGCTCTACCTGCCTCGATCGGACGATCAGTACTCAGTATATCTGCGCCACGTTCGATAAAGCTGGCATACAGCTGAAATCCTTTCTTTGCAGCTTGTCTGTCGAGATTCCCCTGCGTGCCCAGAATACACATGATCCCATGATCATGCAGTACTTTGGTCAGCTGCGGATCAGCTTCCCGTGTACCGACGAAGGCCAGTAACTTATTGTCTGGAATATCTTTTTCGTTGAGACGAGCGATATCCGTTAGATTCTTCACTGAGGCAGATATCATCAGATCCCCGGCAAGATTGTGTACTTTTCCGGCCTGACCGGCACTATAAGTAATGATAACAACACTGGATTCGGCACGCTGTTTACGAATGACATTGATTACGGATTCGTAAGGTACCTCATTTTTAATATCCAGCGTGAAAATAACCTTACCTTTTCCCCAGGCGAGAGCTTCATCAAGTGTCGGGATTTTGTAAGGTGTTATTTTCTTGTCGTTGTCTACCAGACGCAGTTTTTTGAGCTCGGCCAATGTACGTTCACTAACAGATCCCCGCCCTGTTGTCGTGCGGTTTAGGGTATTGTCATGCATCAGTACCAGTGCCGAATCTTTGCTTAATCTGACATCGCACTCCACAATAACAGGCTGCAGACTGGCATTGTATGCAAAGGTTTCCAAAGCATTTTCCGGATAGCCAGAGGTAGGCCCGCCACGGTGCAGACTGACCAACGGATAGCGGTTGTCATCATAGGTCAGAAACTGATAAAGATCCTCTACCGTTGCCAGCTGAATGCGCTTGCCTACAGGTAAGCCATCTGTATCACCGCTATGGCGAAAACAGCTGCAAACCGCTACACAGGTCAGGAATAAAACGAAGCAATACAGGCGTATTTTCATTATTAACTATTGTGCGATTATAAATTATGCTGATTGATCAGGGCAACTAACGTTTCTACCGTGGTATTGAGCTGATCTATTGTCAGATGAGCCCGGGTATAGTAAGGCTCGCGTTCCGTTAATTTCTCTTCAATAAAAGCCCGGAGTTCTTCCGGGGATTTTCCGATCAGAATAGGTCTTTTATGTAATTTTGACTGCGACAGGCGGTCAAATAAAGCTTTTGGGCTCATTTGTAGATAGACCGCATAGCCATTGGCTTTGATCCAATCCATGTTGTCAAAAAAACAAGGGGCACCGCCCCCTGTGGAGATGACGGCGTAGCTGTCCGCAAATTTACGCAACTGTTCGCGCTCCAGTTTTCGGAATTCTTCTTCACCATGTTGGCCGAAATATTCAGTAATGCTCATGCCGATCTGTTTCACAATCTCCTCGTCGGTATCGATAAAAGGTAAATCTAATTTGCTGGCCAGCTTTTTTCCCAGAGTGGTCTTTCCGCTGCCCATATAGCCAATCAAAAATATAGGTTTAGGCATATTGTATTATTTGTCCTTACTTAAAAAATTATCTTCAATCGTCTTTGCATCCGGGAAATTATTGTAATGCCATTTGCCCATTACATCCCCCCCTTTTAATAGGAGCACACCAGGATTGGCCCGGACCATACTTTTCAATGGAATTAAATCCGCATAATAGATTTCTGCAATCAATTGCATCTTGTCACTCAGGTATTGTGCATCTTTGGAAGCAGAGGCCGTCAGCAGGACAACACGAAGACCATTGTAATCTTTGGTCATCTGTGTCACCGTCTGATTGATTTTTTGGATGGCATCTATATTGGTTGATGAAAGATCCTTGGCGACGATGATAATGTTATAATAAGGGTTGGCGATGATCTCCTGTGTATGATCGGCACCGTCTGCATCAGTAATCAAGAGGTCGGGAATAGGGATGTCATATCCTTTTTTGACAAGTTTACTTTCGGGTTCGCCGATGATCTCCCAAGACTCATCCTCCCAGAGTTTATCTGCCATATACACTTTGTCATTCACTTTCTTGGTCTCGCCGGTCTTCTTGTTTTTCATGGTATAGAGCTGCTCAAAAACATCGCCTTGTTTCCCTTCGGGAAGGACCATCAGGGACGGTAAATTATTGCCGATTTTATAAGGTAAGAAATCAATAAAAGGGAGATAACTTACCGTATAGATACCAATTCCCAATGAAATAATGGCGGTAATCAATGTGACGACAAATTGATTGCCGGAGCCTTTAATAATGGACCGGATCTGTTTGCGATTAAAAAAGATGATCAGGATCAAGGCCAATAACACCAGATCTTTGGAAAAAGATTGCCAAGGGGTCAGTGGAATGGCATCGCCAAAACAACCGCAGGAAGTAACGACTTCGAAAAATGCGGAATAGAATGTCAGAAAGGTGAAAAATAGGATCAACAGCAGTAAGCCCCAAGCCACCAGATTGGCGTAGACACCAAACAACAATAAGGCCCCCAAAAGAATTTCGAAGCCACAGATCACCACGGCCATGGCCGTAGCATATTCATTGAAAGCAGTCAGGTGGAACACTTCGAAATATTCCTGCAATTTATAGCCGAAGCCGGTAGGGTCGTTGGCTTTAATAAATCCGGAGAAAATAAAAAGAAGTCCAGTGAAAATTCGGCAAAAACCTAAAAGGTAATTTGTTTTTGTTGTTTGTTGTGCTGTCATCATCCGATTATTGTTGTGCGAGTCCTAACTTAATTAACGCAAAAACTGCGTAGTTGAGCATATCCTGGTAATTGGCATGAATGCCTTCTGAAACGATGGTCTGTCCGTCATTGTCTTCGATCTGTTTGACGCGGTGGATTTTCATTAAGATCAGATCTGTCATCGAAGAAACGCGCATATCACGCCATGCCTCACCGTAATCATGATTTTTGGCTAGCATGAGGTCCCTTGTTTCGGTTACCTTTTCGGTGTATTTTTGATTGACAAAGGCAGGGTCGAGGTTTTCCTCTCCATCTTCACCAAGATCAATTTGGATCATGGCCATGATGCAATAATTAATGATACCGATATATTCATCCACGACACCTTCACCAACTTTAGATACTTTTTTGACTTCGAGGGTACGTATACGTTGTGCCTTAATATAAATCTGGTCGGTAATGGAGGATAGGCGCATAATCCGCCATGCCGTACCATAATCTTTTGTTTTTTTAATAAATAAATCTTGGCAGTGCTTGATCACACTGTTATATTCCTGAATAGTATCCATATCGTTTTTGAAAAGAACTTGATGAGACAAGTCGAGATTATATGACAAATATAATTAGAAAATAGTACTTCTAATGGTCAAATGAATGTACAATTTGTGCTATTTTGCTAAAAAATAAATAAATATTTGAGATATTTCCACGAATAAAAGGTTCGACGGTTGCGGGATAACAATAAATTTGTACAGGGTATGACGAACAAACTTATAAATAAAGTTAACTTTATCTTAGTTTGATACCATGTCCGGCGTAGACGGTCAACTTTGAACAGAAAGAAAAAAGAAATTCATGAATTTTCAACAACCTATCATTCGCGAGGTAGAGATTATCCGATATGTTCAGCCATTTCGGGAAGGTGGATCTTTGCCTGCGCTGGTCGATGCAGACGATGGCTTTAGTTATGTCATTAAATTTAGAGGAGCAGGACAGGGCCGTAAGGCACTCATTGCTGAACTTATCGGTGGAGAGTTGGCCAGGCTTTTAAAATTAAGAGTTCCCGAAATTGTCTTTGCACATCTTGATGAATCTTTCGGGCGCTCGGAACCGGATGAGGAAATACAGGATCTGCTCAAATTTAGTGTGGGGAAAAATCTCGGGCTTCATTTTTTGAGTGGGGCGATTACTTTTGATGCCAATGTTGACGTGATCGGTGCAGAAGAGGCTTCAAAAATTGTGTGGCTTGATGCTTTACTGATGAATGTGGACCGTACGGTACGGAACACCAATATGCTGATCTGGCATAAAGAATTATGGCTGATCGACCACGGGGCATCCTTGTATTTTCACCACAGCTGGGACAATTGGGAAGAGCAATCGGTCAAACCCTTTGTACAGATTAAAGACCATGTGTTGTTAAAAAATGCGAGCATTGTCGAAAAAATAGATGCTGAATTCAGTTCTATTTTTACGGAAGATGTTTTTCGTAAGGTATTGGCTGTTGTTCCGGACGAATGGTTAGCGGATTCCGAACGCGAACTGTCTGCGGCAGATGCCAGAGAAGTGTATGTTTCCTTCCTAAAACAACGTGTGGCGAATTCGTCAATTTTTGTAAAACAGATAGAAGATGCCAGAAAAAACCTTATATGAATATGCTGTGGTACGATTGGTACCACGTGTAGAGCGTGAGGAATTTATCAATGTCGGTATTGCGCTCTATTGCCGTAAATATCGTTTTGCCAAGATGGTTTACGCCATAGATGAGCAGAAGGTAAGGGCACTCTGTCCAAAAATTGAACTGGAACTTATTGAAAACCATTTGTCTTCCTTTCAACGAATATGCAATGGAGATAAAGATGCCGGAAAGCTGGCTGCCCTGGATATCACTGAGCGTTTTCGTTGGCTTACTGCCAAACGGAGTACGGTCATCCAATGCTCAGCTTCGCATCCCGGACTATGTGAAGATCCCGAAGCAACATTACAAAACCTGTTTGAGCGCTTAGTACTTTAAGAGGCATAAACAGGTTTCGGAATTGGAACTTGCACTAATGAGATGAAGAAATGACGTTGATGATACAGCAATGAGAAATCTTTAGTTGTCCTAAAATTCAAATAAAATTGATTTAATCACATAGTTAAGTGGTAATAAGGCTTAATCTATCAATATTGTATAGTATCTTTGTTTAAGAATAAAGCTCTTGCAGATCAAAGAGGAACATTAAATTTGTATGTTTCTCCAGAATTCTATACGATAGAAACTTGAGCTAAGATTGTTTTAATATTTACTTTTGAAGATGCATGATTTTTATCAACATATCTACGAACAGCAATTAGCTGTTTTAGAAATGCCTTCCAATAAGAAGATCTGCGGCTGGGCTACCAAAATTCTGGATGTGCTTTTTCCGGAGCGAAATTCGGGCGAGATGAAATCGGTGGACGATGTAAAGCTTGCTTTTGGACAATTTGAACTGGAGCTGGAACAGCTCCTAAGTAAATCAAAAGCCTGTGGTCATTGCAATCATGCGCAAGTAGCTCATCAGTTTTTTGAACGTATTCCAGCGTTGTATGGACTCATGTGCCAGGATGCTGATGCATTGATGGATGGGGATCCGGCGGCACAGAACAAGCGCGAGGTCGTACGCACTTATCCCGGTTTTTTTGCGATCTGTATTTTCCGGATGGCAAATGAGTTACATCGTCTGGGGGTCCCCCTGATTCCACGGATATTGACAGAGCATGCGCATTCCAAGACAGGAATTGATATTCATCCTGGAGCGACTATCGGTCATCATCTCCACATAGATCATGGAACCGGGCTGGTGATCGGGGAAACCTGTACAATCGGAAACTACGTTAAACTCTATCAGGGGGTGACGCTGGGCGCTTTGAGTGTGGATAAGGTGTTGTCAAATGTTAAACGTCATCCGACCATCGAAGACCATGTTATTATCTACTCGGGAGCAACTATTTTGGGTGGTGAAACACGTATAGGCCATCATTCGGTCATCGGAGGTAATGTTTGGCTGACAAGTTCAGTGGAGCCATATACGACCGTGTATCATCAGGCGACTGCAAAATTTATTGATTCAAAACCAATCATATAGATACATTATGGGAAATATTATAGATACCATCGGAAACACACCATTGGTGGAGATCACCCAATTTCATACAAATCCAAAAGTACGGATCTTTGCAAAGATGGAAGGGAATAACCCTGCTGGCTCTGTCAAGGACCGTGCAGCTTTAAATATGATCCGTTCGGCCATGCAGCGTGGTGAGATTTCGAAAGAAAGTAAGCTTATTGAGGCAACCAGTGGGAATACGGGGATTGCCTTGGCCATGATTGCCGGGATATATGGTTTGAATCTTGAATTGGTCATGCCTGCGTCCTCCACCCGGGAGCGTACGCTGACCATGGAAGCTTTCGGTGCCAAGGTTACGCTTCTGGAATCAATGGAGATATGCCGCGATTACGCCGAGGCAAAAGCAGCAAATGAAGGTTATTTTATTTTAAATCAATTTGCCAATCCTGATAATTACAAAGCGCATATCAAAACGACTGGACCTGAAATCTGGCGTGACACAGATGGGAAAATCACCCATTTCGTCAGTGCAATGGGAACAACCGGAACGATTATGGGAAATTCCATTTACCTCAAAGAAAAAAATCCGGCGATACAGATTGTCGGTTGTCAGCCAACCCCGGAGTCCTCCATCCCCGGAATCAGACGCTGGCCAGAAGCTTACCTACCGAAAATATTTGATCCGAGCCGCGTGGATCGTGTCATTGATATTTCACAACAGGAAGCAACCGAACTGGCGCGTGAATTGGTGAAACGGGAAGGGGTTTTTGCAGGTATGAGTACAGGCGGAGCATTTGCCGGCGCCCTGAAAATTGCCAATGAAATTGAGGAAGGTGTCATTGTTTTTATTGCATGTGATCGAGGAGACCGCTACCTGAGTTCAGACTTATTCGGTTAGTCCATTGTGGCGCAGCAAACTCGTGTATAAATTATTGCGCCTGTCATCGTTATACTCCGTTTTCGTGTAATAATGACAGGCATCTTTTTTTATTCTTTCTTGTCGTATCTAATCGTCTCAACGGATATTTCCCCTTTATTTGTCGTGTAGTTTTCCATTGGACAGCATAGCTTCAATAAAGTGTCATCTGCTCAGTCTGCCTGTGTCCTATACAGCAACTGCTTTAGTATCAGTATTATGTTTTTTAGGTCAGACGTTTAACGCTAATCACCCTGTCCGAACGTTAGCAAATTATTATCTGGATCCAATATGGAAAATTCACGCTGACCCCAAGGTTTTGTCTCCAGTTTGCCATTCGGATGGATGGCAATGTTGCGTGCTAAAAAAGAATGATAGAGTGCATCAATATCATCGGTGCGGATATAGATCATGCCATAATTTTCTTCGGGAGGCAGTTCCCTGAATTCAAAAAAATGAATCTCGATCTGATCTTTTTTGATCATCAGATAGCCTTCATAATCTTCAGTGCCGCAGGGCATGAACCCTAGCTTGCCTACGTAAAAATCAATTGTGACAGCTTTGTCGCGCATCGGTAGTTTGGGGTGTATCGTATTTAGTCTCATTGTTTATTTACTGTTTTTTTGAATCCTACTGAAATATAAGGGTTTATTTTTATTCTTTATGCCTAGCTAATATCTATTATCTTTCCGGTTGAGCAAACATAGTGCAATACGGCTCTGGACGACCATCCATTAACGCAATTAATCCGGCCCTCATATAATCATATTTAAAGGTTGATTCTTCCATATATTCTATTTATATAATTTTTAGTTATGACTCATTAGTTTTTATAGTTTTATTCATGAGCAAAAGTTATTCAATTTTGTGCAAGATCAAAGACAGTTACCATGTATAAAAAGATAAACTTTACGATGCGATACAAGCATATGCTCAATAAAAAGATCTCCATCCGGGAAATCATCTTCACCCTCTTGCTTATCCTATGTCTGACACCGATCATATCGGCTCCTTTGGCGCTGCTGCTAGGAATTATTGTTGCTCAATGGATCGGACATCCCTTTTTGGCTGTTAATCATAGAGCCACGCAGATGTTGTTACAGTTCTCCGTTGTCGGCTTGGGCTTTGGTTTGCATATTGATAGTGCTATTCAGACGGGTAAAGACGGTTTTTTGCTAACTGTTATTTCTATTATCGGGACATTGTTGCTGGGGTATGCATTGGCTAAATTGTTAAAACTAGAAAAAATGACCGCTTATCTCATCACCGTAGGAACAGCTATTTGCGGCGGGAGTGCCATTGCTGCGGTTTCACCCACAGTGAAGGCAAATGAAAAGCAGATCAGTGTAGCGTTGGGAACCATCTTTCTCTTAAATGCTGTTGCCCTATTTGTATTTCCGGTCATCGGTACTGTCCTGGATCTCTCGCAGACACAATTTGGACTTTGGTGCGCGGTTGCGATACAGGATACGAGTTCCGTGGTCGGTGCGGCAAGTAAGTATGGCATCGAGGCGCTGCAGGTGGCGACTACCGTTAAATTAACACGGGCATTATGGATAATTCCAATTTCGTTGCTGAGCGCCCTCGCCTTTAAGACCAAGGGGACGCGTATCAAGATTCCTTATTTTATCGGGTTATTTATATTGGCTATTATCCTGAATAGCTATATTCCATTTTTTCGGGGTGTGGGAATATATGTCGTTCAGATTGCTAAAGCCGGACTTACCTTGACACTCTTTCTGATCGGATCCAGTCTGTCTAGAGATGTGTTGCTGTCGGTAGGTTATAAGGCGATCTTGCAGGGACTGGTATTGTGGTTGACCCTCGCCGTCCCTGTATTGCTTTATATTTATTTTTGTCTGTAGAAATATGGTGTGTGTCGAATAGCAATAGAAAACCGGCTTTAATAGTGTTGAGGCTGGTATTTCAGTAAAACCATATCTTTTAACAATTGACCATTTTCATAGATGGGCTGTTCATAATTTTCGATAAAAAAATTCCGACGGATACCATATTTAACAAAACCATTGCGCTCATAGAATCTGATCTGATCCAGACCACAATCGGCCGTTCCAACAATCAGATTTGGATATTGTGCAGGATAAGTTTGTTGGATATGACGTAATATTTTACTGCCAAGCCCCCTGTTCTGGTGCGCGACAGCGACGGCGATATTTTTGATTTCCAGGGTTTTGCTATCGATAGGATACAAACAAAACACAGCAATGGGCTGCTGCTGTTCCTCGACAACAAACACAGCGGAATCAAAAAGATACTTATTGATCGCGGCGACTGTCTCGTCTGCCAGAAGCAACAAATCATAAGGATAATCCTTATGATTTGTGATCTGTTTTATTTCTAAATCAGCTAACATACAAATAGCCTGTCTAAATCCATTAAAAAGGATGTTGTTCTGATTGACTTAATTGAAGTGGTATAAAAAGATGACATCCCCCACATAGGCCGGTTTGGCGCTATCTTTAATTTTTAAGGTTGCCTCAATAGTTACTTTGATAACTCCTCTGAGGTTGGCAACAGATTTAACATGAGTATGTAATTGTACTTCACTATCGACCAGCACAGGTTGCGCAAAACGCAGATTTTCGATACCGTAGTTGATTTCCATTTTGACATTCCGTACTTCGGCAATCTGCTTCCACAAATAAGGAATAAGTGATAATGTCAGATAACCGTGTGCAATGGTTGATTTAAACGGACTCTCTGTTTTCGCTCTTTCGCTGTCGAGGTGAATCCATTGGTGGTCTAATGTTGCATCTGCAAACTGGTTGATCTGTTTTTGGTCGATTGTGTGCCATTGAGATTCGCCTAATGACTTTCCTTCAAAGGCTTTGTACTCTTCATAATTGTTAATTATTGTCATATGTTATGTCTTTATCGCTTTTCGTTGGAATTTGATCCGTAGGGTATATACTGGAACATCAAATTTTGGCTAAAGATAACCATTGTCGTTAGCAATCCAAGTATGTCCGTTATTATATGTCTATTTGTTGGGATGATCCTTGCCGCAGTAATGGCCAATAACCGATGTATTTAATGCGTCTGTCCATAGGAAGTGTTGCCGTATGTTTTCTCCACATAAGCTTTAAAATTGTCGAGAATGGCTTGCCAACCATGGCGTTGCATCTCGATGGGATTTTCAGATTCGGCATCAAAAATAACCTCGATATCCGTAGCAGATTTTTTCGTAGTAAAATTGATTGTTACCTGACGGCCATCGGGCATCACATAGGCGATTTTTTTAAAGGGCTCAAGTGCAGTATAGGTTCCTGTAAAATCGAAGCCGATCGAACCGTCCTTTGCTTCCATACGATTTTTAAATTTTCCCCCCACGCGTAAATCGTTAATTGCGTCCGTGCAATGCCAGTCTTCAGATGCTCGGTTCCATTCCATAATGTCCTCCGCAGAGGTGTAGGCATTCCAGATAGTTTCCACTCGCGCAGCAATATGTGTCTGTATTTTTATCTGCTCCATATTACGTTAATAATTTGTTTTATAGTAATTACAGTTTCCTTACTAATAACAGGAAAATCTATCTTTTGTTATGTCCTCCACGAGGTAATACTGAATATTCCCCGAAAAAACGTATAGATGCTATTGATCCGTTGCTTCGTATGATGGGACAAACAATTTTATGCAGAGGAGGGAGGGATCTGAGAGGTTTTTGCTAACTTTATGGATGTGAATCCTTAAACCCATTTAATATGTCTTCAAAATTTCTTGTTGTATTCTTTTTATTCATTTCATCGAACCGAATTTTTGCCCAAAAATACCGTACCATAGAAAATATTAGCTATTGTAAAATTACTGATACCGACGGGTATAAAAAAGAACGTTGCAAGCTCGATCTCTATGTGCCGACCGATCGAAAGAACTTTTCCACGATTGTGTGGTTTCATGGCGGTGGACTGGAAGAAGGGAATAAATTTATTCCTTTGGAACTTAAGGAGAAAGGAGTGGCGGTGGTTGCGGTCAATTATAGGCTGAGCCCCAAAGTGAAAGCCCCGGATTACATTGACGATGCGGCTGAAGCTGTAGCCTGGGCCTTTTCACATATTGCATCTTATGGGGGTGATCCGGCGAAGATTTTTGTTTCGGGGCACTCCGCGGGGGGATATCTGGCGCTAATGGTGGGACTTGATAGTAGTTACCTGCAAAAACAGGGTGTCAGCGCAAATAAAATAAAGGGGCTGATACCGATCAGTGGTCAGACGAATACACATTATACGATCAAAAAGGAACGTGGACAGTCAATGGCAATCCCGCAGATGGATCAATATGCGCCGATATCCTTTGCACGCAAGGACGCACCCGCTACTGTATTGATTACCGGTGACCCACAATTGGAACTTCCGGCTAGATATGAAGAGAATGCGCATCTCGCAGCGATACTAAAACAGGTGGGGCATACCAAAACGTCTTTGTATCAATTGCAGGGCTTTGACCACGGTGGTGTATATGCGCCGGGCTGCCTGCTGATGCTTAAATGGATCAAAGAACAGGAGAAATAAATAGGTGGTCATTTTGGAGACCGGAAATGAAATCTTATAAATAAAATAAAAAATAGTACAACAGCGATTTGGAAAAATTTACGACCTTTATTCCGTAATAAAGATATAACCTGACATTTGTAATCGGGTAGCTGTAAAAAAGATAAATTTTAATCCGTTATGTGGGTAAAAGTCAACATCCTGTTGGTCATCTGTATATTGGGGCTGTTTTTAGCTCCGAGCCCGGTGTTTGCCTGCCATCTGACTCCTGAAAAAACCAAGCAGGAGGACAAAAAGTCCTGTTGCTCGGAAAAAGAACCACATGTAAATGCGGCCGATAAGGGTGAAGGTATAAAAGATACTGACAAAGGTCAAGATTCACATCATGCGCGGAATAGCGGCGACATAAAAGATATCGAAGGAAAAGATTGCTGTAAGGATAAAAGCGAGGGGTCACCAACAACACAAGATCACGGTGATGACTGCACTAAAAATTGCGGTGAAAAGTCCTGCCGAACCTCCACGCAGTATAATCCTATTATTCCTTTTTATGAAACGGATCTGATTTTACTTTTCGATACGGATCATTTAAAACTATACACCCTGTATAAGCAATCTTTTTGTTCGGATGCTTATTTTTCGATCTGGCAACCGCCTAAAATAGCCTAATAATTGACAATAGCCCATGCTATGTCCTTTTGAATCGTTGTCTACATTCAAAATCTCTTTTAGTTATTCAATGAAAATTTCCATTGGCTGACATCATCCGATGCCAGTCAACAGCTAATTGCTTTGAACGGCAGTTTTCATTGGTATTCATTTAATCAAATTTTATTTATCGTGAAATATCCCCATTTGAAAAGTACAAACACAGATCAAATATGCAGGGATTGAAAATGATGTTTAAAAACAATTCAAGCGTAACAAGCTCAAAAATATAATTTAGCTATGAAATCAATTTCACTAATTGGTATGGTAAGCCTGGTATTACTGACCAATATTACAATACATGCACAGATCAAAAATGCGAAAACAGCAACCGTAAAGGTATTTGGAAACACGCCGGCGGCGAAAGCGGCCATTGAGGGGGAAGGTAAGTCTGGAAAGACCGCCCGAGTGGAGTGGGACCGGGAAACAAATATGGCGACCATTACCTATGATGCGTCAAAAACAAATGCAGATGAGATCCTAAAACGTATTGCCCTGGCGGGATTTGATAATGAGAAATTTCTGGCTCCGGATGATGTTTATGCACAGTTGCCTAAAGCAGATCAATACGTCAGAACCTTGAAGCCAAAGGTGGAAAGCCAACCTATGAAAGTCATTCCACAGGAAGGACAACGGAGCATGCCGGCAGCTGATCATTCAGCCCATCAAGCAGCGGCGGAAATGGATGCGGGCAAAGAAACACAGTTGACAAATCTGCTCAATCAATATTTTGCTTTAAAAGATGCACTGGTCAAAACAGATGCATCAGCGGCAGCAAATAAAGCTGCCTTATTGCAGGAGGCGATCAAAGCCGTGGATATGAACAAGCTTTCTCCCACCGAACATACCGTATGGATGAAAGTGATGAACAACCTGGCTACTGACGCAGCTGCCATTACTAAGGGCAAAGATGTGACCAAACAACGGGTAGCATTTGCCTCGCTTTCCACGAAGCTCTATGAACTGGCCAAAGTCAGTTCTTTCGGGAATCCTATCTACTATCAACATTGTCCGATGTTTAATGACGGCAAAGGTGCAAACTGGTTGAGTAAGGAAAAAGCGGTTAAAAATCCATTCTACGGATCGCAGATGATCACTTGTGGAAGTACAGTTGAAACGCTTAACAAATAGCAGACCCAATGAAATATTTAGTTGCTATTATAGCGGTGTTTGTCCTCATATTGACGGCATGCACCAATCCACAAAGTAGATCGAAAGCGGCACTTCTGGAGTCCGAGAAGAATACAACAATACAGGTGGCAACTGCTACAAAGCAGTACAAAAAGGGGGATCTTGTGCCTACCGAAGAGGTGTGCATGGTCAACGATGCTTTTATGGCCAAGAAACAACTGCTAGTCAAACATGAGGGCAAGGTTTATTATGGCTGCTGTGAAATGTGTAAGGAACGAATTCCTAAAGATGCCGCTGTTCGTGTTGCTATTGATCCCCTGTCCAAGAAAGAGGTAGATAAGGCCAGCGCAGCAATTGCGATAACAGGTGATCAAAGTGAGGTCTCTTACTTTGAGAACGAAGAGAATTATCGGACGTATGTTGAAAATTTAAATCAATAATACTGCTTTTAAAATTTTTGGCGTTCATGGCTGTTATGACTGGATCAGCTTCGGGCTTTTAGGCATAAATACAGTTGTCCGTTTTGTGACGCTGCGGCGGAGTACCCTAAACTGGACAAACTATTTAATAATGATTTTGTTGATAAGTTTGTCCATGACACTATTTATTACCGGACACCATGGCGTGCAACTGGTCTATCAGTATGGTGTAGGGCCTAAAAGCAATGGCGTTTTAATCAAGTAATCGTATGAAAGTAAATAAAAAGAGAAATATTGTATTAACAGTTGTTTTATTCGTAGCGACACAGGTCGTGGTGTTTGCCCAAAAGGTGGTACGGCATGACCTTTATGTACGGGATACCATTGTCAATTATGCTGGCAAAGCAAAACGTGCCATTGCCGTAAATGGGCAGATTCCTATGCCCACGTTGACATTTACCGAGGGGGATACCGCTGAAATCGTTGTTCACAATGAGTTAAAAGAGGGTACCTCACTGCACTGGCACGGTATTTTTCTGCCAAATAAAGAGGACGGCGTACCGCATCTGACCCAAGAGCCGATCAAGCCTAATTCGACCTATACTTATCGTTTCCCGATCATCCAGCATGGAACACACTGGTATCATTCCCACTCGGGTTTGCAGGAACAGATTGGTATGTACGGCAGCCTTATTCTGAACAAACGGGCCGATGACAAGACTTTTCGCAAAGGGATAGATGACTTACCTACTATTCCGGTCATCATAAGCGAATGGACAAATTATAATCCGGATAATATTCAACGGATGCTGCATACGGGAAATGATTGGGCAGCTATTAAAAAAGGCGCGACCCAATCTTACGCGGAGGCGATCAAAGAAGGGAAATTTGCAACGAAAATCACCAATGAGTGGAAGCGTCAGCTCGCTATGGATGTCAGCGATGTGTACTACGACAAGATTCTGTTGAATGGTGCCCATTCTACGGATCTAAAGGAAGTGGATGGCAAGGCATTGAAGGCGGGAGATAAGGTGCGTTTACGGATTTCCAATGGGGGTGCTTCATCCTATTTTTGGCTGCGCTATGCCGGTGGAAAAATTACCGTGGTCGCTAATGACGGGAATGATGTGGTACCTGTGGAGGTGGATAGGCTAATGATCGCTGTATCGGAGACCTATGATGTCGTGGTGACGATTCCGAATGCGGGAACAGCCTACGAATTTATGGCGACGACGGAAGATCGGACGCAATCTGCCAGTTATTTTGTCGGTAGCGGCATCAAACAGCTGATCTCGCCGCTTCCCCGTCTCAAATATTTTGAAGGGATGAAGATGATGAATGACATGATGAAGATGGATGGTAATCTCAATGATATGGGCATGAATATGAGTCTGAATCAGATGGATATGAATGTGGTCATGTATTCGGAAATTACCGGAGACGGAAAGAAAAAAGACGATCATGGCAAGCATAGTGGTATGGATCATGGTAAGATGAAGGCGGATGAGGATCCAAACCGTTACAACGCGAATGCACTGGGTGATATTGTCACATTGAATTATGCGATGCTAGAATCTCCCCATGAGACCGAATTGCCGAAGAACGCTCCTGTGCGGGATCTTAAATTTACCCTTACGGGAAATATGAGCCGCTATGTGTGGAGCATGGATAATAAGATTCTTTCGGAAACGGATAAGATCCCGGTTAAAAAAGGGGAGGTGTTACGGATCACTATCTACAACAACTCGATGATGCGCCACCCGATCCACTTGCATGGCTTTGACTTTAGGCTGCTAAATGGCAAGGGCGCAAAGGCGCCGCTGAAAAATGTGGTCGATATCATGCCAATGGAAACGGATACCATTGAGTTTTTGGCAAATGAAGAAGGAGACTGGTTTTTCCATTGCCATATCTTATACCATATGATGGCCGGAATGAACCGGGTTTTTGCCGTGGATGACTATAAAAATCCCTATTTGCCCGATAAGGCCAAAGCCTATAAGGAACTGCAACATGAAAGCAATATGACGCATTTCATGGCACAGAATGATTTTGCGACAAATGGAAATGATGGTCAGGCGATGTTCCAGAATGCACGCTGGCAACTGGGATCGGAATGGCGATTGGGTTACAACGATATGCAAGGTTATGAGGTAGAGACGCACCTAGGACGGTTTTTTGGAAAAATGCAATGGTTTATGCCTTTTGTAGGTTTTGATTACCGCTACCGCCGAATGGGCGAAGACGAACATGAAAAAAACATCTTCGGTCAGGCCAATAAAAAAGATAGCCGCAAGGCGGTGAGTCTGGGTTTTATGTATACACTGCCGATGCTGGTGAATTTTCAGGCCGAAGTATATCATGACGGTATTGTCCGATTGCAAATGATGCGTGAGGATATCCCGATTTCCCGTAGAATACGTGGTGATTTTATGGTCAACTCGGACCTTGAATATATGGCAGGGCTCAATTATGTCATTACAAAAAATATGGCTTTCAGAACGCATTATGACAGCGATATGGGATTTGGTGTAGGACTATCGTTGAATTATTAACGAACAGATTTTATTTTTCTCGGTTACTGGTTAACAAGGGAGCAAGTGGGGATTATCTCCTTCAATAAGATAGGTCTAGAGGTGAAATTATTCGGACTTTATACGCTTTTATCCGAATGAAGGTGTGTATGAAGTCTGGACAAAGTCCCTAATAGCTCCCTATTAATATACTTGTTGATATGAATTTGTAGACCTCCTGTTTCTCTGGAAGCTCAACGTTTTTGAGCAGATGTTCTCCATGGCGGACAGCACAAAAGAAAGCGCCAGAAATTAACGATTTCTGGCGCTTTTTATATTGCTCAGGGGCTTTTGACCGACGCTGTTTTGATTGTGTTAGATCATCCACTTAAAGATGCTCGCCCCCCAGGAGAATCCGGCTCCGAAAGCCGTAAGCATCACTAAATCGCCGGTGTTCAGTTTCTTGATATTTTGCCAGATACACAACGGGATCGTCGCGGCAATGGTATTGCCTAAGTATTCGATATTGCTGAGTGCTCTGTCTTCAGGGATATTAAGACTACGGCCGACGGCATCGATGATACGTTGGTTGGCTTGATGTGGAATTAACCAGTTGATATCCTCAATTTGTAAGTTATTACGCTGTAAAACGGTATTACAAGCATCACTCATGGACTGAACAGCATGTTTGAAAACTGTTTTGCCGTCTTGTTTGAGAAAGCGGTTGTCGTTTACAGGAAGATTACTGTCAATCGGGTAGAGTGAACCCCCGGCCTCGATTTTCAAAAACTCACGTCCAGCGCCATTGCTACGCAGGTAGGCATCCATGACGCCCCCTTCAAGAGAAGGTTCGAGCCATATAACGCCAGCGCCATCGCCGAAAAGAATATTGGTGGATCGATCTTTTAGATCAACATAGGTACTGATGTTATCGGCGCCAACAACAAGTATATTCTTGTAACGTTGTGTCTCCACGAGTGACGATGCCATATCCAGTGCATAGAGAAAACCTGAACAAGCAGCATTGACATCAAATGCCCATACGTTGGTCAATCCCAATTTTTCGAGAATAATATTTGCCGTAGCTGGCATAGGCATATCTGGTGTTGAAGTTGCGACGATAAGCGCATCGACATCCCGAAGGTCTTTATTGTATTGCTTTGCTAAATCCTGAATGGCTTTGACCGCCATGTCCGATGTGGCCAGATTTTCATCCAATATCCTTCGCTCCTTAATTCCCGTACGTTTGATAATCCATTCATCGGAGGTCTCGCAAAACTGCTCTAAATCGGTATTGGATCTTCTGTTTGGTGGAATATATCCTCCAACCCCAGTTATTGCTGCATACGGCCTGCTCGGTATTCTTTCAGTCATAAAATAATGTACTCTTTTCTCTCTTTTTATACAGCCAGATCTAACAAATTAGACAGGGTGTAATTTTGCGCCGTAAAACTACGGTTAATTTGTACAACTAGAAGCGGAAAAGATAGGTTTTTGACAAAATAATTACGTTTTATGGCAAAATTAACCGTTTTTAACCTTTGGTCTATACTATTCTTTTAATTGGTCTTGATGAAGCGAAATTATATGTTGTTTGTTTCGTGTTTGTCGAAATATTAATCTTTTTGTTCTTTTCAGAATAAGGAAACGGTCTAGCTGTTTTTGATGCATTGAGAGCATTTTATGTCGAAATTCGGGCGAGCTGTAGGAGATCAGCTAAGATCCGGATTCCATCTTCGATCTGTTCTTCGGAAAGTGAACCATACCCTAGGCGCAAGCCTCCGTAACAATTGTCTTTATGGTAATTATCGGGATGGGGGATATGAACTGATTTTTCTTTCAGCTTTTTGAACAATAATGTCCAGTTTATTTGGTGTCTGAATTCAAGCCAGACAGCTAATCCACCTTGAGGAGCTTGATAACTGATATGCTCCAATAAATGCAGGTCCAGTTGTTTGACCATAAAGTCGCGCTTGTTCTTGTAATAGTTGGTGGCTTTGCGGATGTGTCTTCTGACGGTACCGTCTTGGATAAGTTCCAGAACTGCCTGCTCCATGATATTATCCCCCTGTATATCGACCATATAACGCAGTTGCGCGATAGCCTGCAAGAGCTGTTCATCTTTGCTGACCAGATAACCTATGCGAAGTGCCGGGGCGACCACTTTGCTCAATGTCCCGATGTAGATCGAGTTTTGTAGTTCGGTATCAGCAGCAAGCGGGTAACAAGGTGTATGGTCGAAGTGAAATTCGTAGTCATAATCATCCTCGATAAGCGTAAATCCATACCGATTGGACAGTTGAATCAGTTCGGATCTACGTGCCTGACTTAATGTAGCCGTAGTTGGGTACTGCCGATGTGGTGTAAGGTATGCAGCCTTAATATTTTTGTTTTCTTTGAGATGGGGGATCATTTCATCAACAAGAATACCATCCTGGTCGACAGGAATTTCTATGAGCTGTGCGCCAGTATGCTCAAAAATCTTCCAGGCTGAATGATAACCCGGAGATTCAACGAAGATAAAATCGTCCTTTTTCAATAAGCATTGAGCAACAAGGTACATGGCCATTTGGCTGCCACGGCTGATGCATAGGTTGTCCAGCGTAATATTCATATTACGCTCCTGATTGAGCATATCCGCGATCGCCTGCCTGAAATCAATATGTCCTCTCGGATCAGCATACCCCATCATTTTCCATCGGGCACTCCGTTTGAAAATCTGCCGATAGGCACGTCCAAGCTGGTCTATGGGTGCGATTTTACTGTCCGGATTACCATCATCAAAAATAATACGCAGCGGTACTGAGGTTTGGGGTTCAATGATGCTGTGCGCTGTGTATTCAGTTGTGGCAATTAATTGTGGGAGCTGCTGGGCAACAAAAATTCCACGGCGCTGCTCACTCACCACCCAGCCTTCACTCAGAAGCTGCTGGAACGCTTCAACAACGGTGTTGCGGTTTAGTTTTAATTGTGCCGCAAGTGCCCTGCTGCTGGGCAGCGCTGTTCCGCGGGTTAATCTGCCCGACTGTATATCCGCAGCAATACTATCTGCTAGTTGTAAGTAAATCGCCTTTGTGGAGGATCGGTCAATCTCCATTGTCAAATTCCAGGGTCTGAGCATGATCAATTATATCGGGTAATTCACCCAAAGATACAATTGTTCTGCAAGATTGAAACCTTTTACAGTGATCTGGGCGCATTTGTCGTTGATGCATTCGGCTTGTGATGAGTAGCTTGCATTTCCTGTCCGGAACTGGACTATTGACTTTAAATTGATCCTGGACCACCTTTAAGGGTAGATTTAATCTGATTTTTGGGGTAAACCAAACTTGATCATTTGATGAAACCATTTTCGGTATTTGAAAAATTGGCCATACAGATTGACCGTGCTGCTGGCTGCTTTGTGTACGACCAGTCAGGACAGGCTTACTTGGACATGTATGGTGGACATGCTGTTATTGCTGTGGGGCATACCCATCCGCATATTGTAGAAAGCACCTTGCGACAGCTCAATAAGATCGGTTTCTACTCGAATACGATATACAATGATCTGCAAAATAAACTGGCAGATCAATTGGGACTGATCAGCGGGTATGTAGACTATGGGGTGTTTTTCTCTAATTCCGGTGCAGAGGCCAATGAAAATGCTTTGAAGCTATCTTCTTTTGTTACAGGACGAAAAAAGGTCTTATCCCTATCCAATGCTTTTCACGGACGCACTTCGGGAGCTGTATCAGCTACCGATATAATTAACATCCGAGCTGCGGTAAACGATAATCGTCATTATTTTTTTTCACCTTTCAATGACCCGTCCAGTTTGAGAAAACAGCTGGAAACAGAGGAATACTGCGCCCTGATTATAGAACCGATTCAGGGAGTCGGCGGAATCCATGTTGCTTCGGCAGCGTTTTTACAAGAAATCAGGCAGATCTGTACAGCAACGGGAACGATGCTTATTCTCGATGAGATCCAGTCGGGGTATGGGCGTACAGGGAAATTTTTCGCACATCAGCATGCTGGAATAAAAGGGGATCTGATTACTGTGGCGAAAGGAATTGCCAATGGTCTCCCGATGGCCGCGACACTAATCTCTCCTGACATCACACCTGTAATGGGGCAACTGGGAACAACCTTTGGGGGCAATCATCTGGCCTGCGCGGCAGCAATTGCTGTATTGGAAGTCATCCGGGATGAAAAGCTGATGGACAATGCGGCAAAGATTGGTACATTTTTAATGGAAGAATTACAGGGCATGACGGGCATTGCCGAGGTGCGGGGAAGGGGATTAATGATCGGTGTGGAGTTTGACACAGATATACGGCAGCTGCGCCATGAACTGCTGTTTGGCGAGAAAATCTTCACGGGATATGCCGGTGCTTATACTTTACGGCTTTTACCGCCGCTGTGTTTTACAAAGGAACATGCGCAGATTTTTCTTAGGAGCTTGAAAAAATTGCTTCTGAAAAATGATCACTATTCCCAAAATCGTTCGTATCAGATGCAGTAATTAAACTTATCACAAGCAGTAATGAATTGGAGAATTGTGCTTCACCGTTCTCTGCGGAATTTTATTGATAAATCAGGGGGGCAGCATAGCTTGCCTCGATGAGGGGATAGATTTGTACTTGGATAAATGCCGTTAAAAAAGTAACTTCACGACAGGATACTTTAATACAAAACGATACTTTAAATTAGAATATACAAGGAAACGAATGTCTACAATTGCACAAGGTTTGCCAACAGCTGGATTGATTAGTATAGCGGATCATAAAATATTACTTGCTTATAGCAACAATAAAAAAGCCTGGTATCTCCCCGGTGGAAAAATTGATGCGGGGGAAGATTCCCTGCAATCCCTTCGCCGGGAGATTTCAGAGGAACTGAACATCGACCTCGATCCCCAAAAGATTTCATACTACTGTCACATCACGGCCCCTGCGTATGGTATGGTACCCGATGTGATCATGGAACAGGACTGTTTTCTATATCCGCTCACCGAAACGATACAACCTAGCAATGAAATAGGAGAAGTGAAGTACTTCTCCCATGAAGATTATTTACGTGAACCTATTCAGGTCATCGGTGTATTGCATGTCTTTGACAAATTGAAAGCAGATGGCCTAATCTAGGCTAAATGCCTCGGGCAATCCTATTAGATACCATAGCCTTCATTGGCACAATTGATTGTTTTGGTATTCTGTATCGGACTAATTTTTCCGGTCTTGGTATTCAGTCGCCAGGCTTTGACAATCTGATCAAAGTATTCTTTGTTTTCCTCCACAACGCTAATGGCAACAATTTCACTGTCCACTTTGTTGCCTAATCTACAATTACAGAGACTAAGTTGTTCGTTGGATTTCAGTTTAGGGATATTGATCGTGTCCAATATTTTATACTTTACCTGCCCCTTTCCATTCTCCTTGTCGTCAAGCAATTCGTTTAAAATACAGATGCCGTTTTTGTCGTTGGTATAATATCCGGCAGCAAAGCGATAGTCTCCACTGGCACTTTTGCCCGCATCTATTACTGCTCCTGAGGCATGGCCATAACTGCCCAATCCGGGGATTTCATTTATTTCCCGAAATATTTTTCCATACAATGGATTTTTTTGATCTTGAATGGCGCTAAAACTTGACCAGCTACAGATGGCCAATACCGCAAATAATACGCTTGTTAGATATCGCATAGTTTCAATGGATTTAAATGCAGTAATAAAGATAATAAATCCCACTATATTCTTAAATAATGGGATCTATATTTTACTATCTATTTTTCCGCCGTGGTATTTTCTTTTTGGGATTCTTTATAGATTTTGCTGTCCTCATCGTCCATGTCCATATCGAGATCTTCCTCTTTGTATTTTCCCATTTTAAGCTGAAAATTATCCGCCGTACCAGTGATGCGCATTGGTATTCCGAAGATTCCGAATGGGGGCAGCCCCAGTCTGAACCCGAGATTCATCCGTCCATCTAGTGTCACCTGACCTTCAAACCGTGGTCTGAATCCCATCATCTTCATTTTGGTGCGTTCGATGGTCATGACATTGTTTTTGATATGGGATCTGATCACGACTTTTTTAACTTCGCCGTCTTTCAATTTTTCTTTTGAGGTAGATTCGCTGATGCCATTCAGTAACTTGAAACCTCTGAATTTGATCTGGTTTAGCGTCAAGGTACCTTCACCGACAATGGAAGGCATTACCGGTTGCATATTTCCGTTTAATAAACCACCTAACTTATAATCCAAGGAGACAAGGCCATGTGCATTTTTTGCCGCGGTAACCATCTCTCTGAACATTGGAATTTCTTTATAAGCACGTTGGATATCAAAACTATCGGCTTTTACGGCATAGTCGAATGCTGCCCGGCGGGGATTTAATGGGTTATAGTTTCCTTGCATAGCCGCTTTTAATCCTGCCAGTTCAAAAGAGGTCCTGTTGAGTGACAGCTTACCTTCTTTGAAATGTAGATCGCCCTTAAAATCTTTGATGTTCATGTTGTTGTAAAAAACATTGTTGACTAGGCCGAGTACCTGGACGTCCAGATTTTTGGGCAAAAGAACCACACCTGTCTCCGCAGAAGAGGATGTTGCCGATGGATTGTCCGCGAAAACCATGAAGTCATCGACAGTGATCTTTTTGCTGTTGAGTGTGAACTGCCCCTGTAAGGATGCATTGCTATTCGTCAGGTAGTTAATGATATTATTCATGTAACCTTTTATGGAAATAGCATTTTTACCGTAATTGACCAGGAATCTATCAAAGTTCATTTTCTCCTGATGAAAACTAAAGTCACCGCTCTTGATCGCTATGGGCTGAGGGAGTAGATCTGTCTGTACCTGGATCTGGCCGATATTGATGCGTCCACTATTGTGGAGTCTGGCATAGCGACCACTGCTTGCATCGCTCTGGAGTCCCTTGAGACTGAAATCTGTGTGGATAAATCCATCAACATTGGTTCCGTCCAGGGCAAAAAACTTATAGATGGGACCGAGGTTGAGTTTTCCTTTGGATTTAATATCATACTTGATATTATTGAAATTGCGTAAATCAGCATTTAGGAAAAATGGTTCACCCGCAAATGTGAATGATACAGGTAGTATCTTGACATTTAGATCACGTAAAGATCCTTTCTCACTATTGACAAAGGCTTCCACATGTATGTTTTCCATTGGAATAGGGTATTCCTTCGATTTGATAAAGCCGTTTTTCATCACGATAGCAGTGTTGGTCTCCGGAAAAATATTCCGTTTCAGATCAACGTAACCTTTTGCATTGAGGTTGACATCAATCAGACCCGCCAGTTCGATATCCTTGATCGGATAGAAGCTTTTGATGTCCGCCAGATTGAACAAGGCTTTGAGATCAGACTGCACTGCAATTTTATTGAAATCCGTTATTGAAATATAGCCTTTGATGTAATTACTGAGTGCCTGAATCGAAATATCATGTATGGAGATAGAAGCACTTTTCATTTTTCCATCCGGATCTTTCGCTTCTAAGCGATACGCGATTTTTTCAAGTCCTTTAGGGAGATCGGCCAATTTGAAATGTCCATCTGTGAGGGTATTTTTAATGTCAAATGTCGGTATGGAAGCAATGTACTCCTGTTCGCGCTTTTGAAGACCGACTTTGCGTATGGCTTTGGCATAGGTTCCATGGATCTTTGCGTCGAGATTCCAGCGACCTCCGAAGGAGAATCCCGGGAATTGCAAAGAGGAATGGAGGATGCCCAGGTCCAGGTCACTTTGCATATCTGCGTGTACCGTAACTGGATGTAGTCCGGCGATCTGACCTTTTGCATTGAAATAACCGGAAGCGACTTTAAAATCAAATTGATGAAGATCTACCTTGAGGGAATCGAGATTCAATGCGGGGAGATCTATCCTTAATTTTGCATTCCAGTCTGTTAGTGGATTCCCGGACTGTTTATACGCAAGATAACCGTTGTTGATGGTCAGGCCCAGAGAAAGATCGGGCATTTCGTTCTTGTCCACAATATAATCCCCTATCAAGTTGACAAATACCTCAGAAGTACCCTTGACTGATAGATCTTTTATCCAAGAAACATAACTATTGGGAACAAGTGACAGCAATTCGCTCAGTGTGCTCTCCTGAGATTTTAACTTGAAGTCCAGGTGATAACCGTGTGAGATAAAGGACAATAATCCCCGAAATCTTACTGGTAGCTGGTTAATTTTAATATCATTTCGTTCAAATACAAAGGATAGATTGTCGGTGTTGATACGGGTTAATAAGGTGGCGTCAATGGATTTTTTATCGACATAGAGTTCATTGTTGAAGGAAAAGGAAAAAGCGGCGATCTTGGCTTTTGTATTCAAGTCAAAGATATTCGACATCAGATCACCTTTGCCTTCGTAGTCCAGATCTTTGGCTTCAATCCATAATGGAATAGATTGATCTTCGTAATGTAGATTAGTCTTTTCAAATTTGATCAGCTGAAAGGCAAGTGCGCTGCTTTCGGAATCGTCTTTTGTTTTGGAGGAATCCGTAGGTGTGGATTTATAAATGTTGTAATTCGCATTGCCCAGCGTATCTACTAAAATATTGATTCTTCCGTTGTTAACGATAAACTTGTCAATGATAATTTTAGACTTAAGTAAGCTCATGAGGTCAACCCCAAAACTTACTTGTTTGGCGGCAAGCAAGGTGTCTTTTTTAAATGGTTCGGCGCCTTTTAACAACACGTCATCCATGGATGCTGTCAACAGCGGAAATTGGTCAAAGAAAGTCAATCTGACTTTTGTATAGTTGAGTTCCCCATTGATATGTGCATTCGCCAAAGATTTGACTTTGTCGTTTACTTCCTTTTCGAAGATATAGGGAATAGATAATATACAAAGAATGAATAGTGTTATTAAACTTGCTAGACCGATAGAGATTCGTTTGGCAAGTTTTAGAAATGTTGCTTTTGACACAGTGTTGTTTTTTTGTGGCTACAAAAGTCCGAAATTTATTGTTAAAGATCGCTTATTGATAGATTTATTTTTGGCTTTTTACGTAAAATATGTCGTGATTCAATGACAAACGGATTAGCAAAAGTCCTTTCTTATCAGCTGGTTTTGTAATGCTCGGGATTTTTCCCGTATTTTTGCGGTGTGAATTTTCGATTTAAAAATGCGGAACAGAAAAGTGGTACCATCCTCATTTTCTGTTTGCTTTTGTTGCTGTTGATAGGTGGGGGACTGCTCGGTATTATCCATCATAAAATAGATCGACTGAATAAAAGGGTGCTGATAGACTTTGCCGATGAAAATATGTTGCTGCTGAATAAGCAGCTGGAACTGTTACAACAAGAACTGCTCACGTCTGAGAAAAGATTGGTGAATACGCCGTCAACCCAGATTCGTCGCGATTCCCTGCTTATTCTCATTCCTGCAAGCCCGTCGAACCGTGTGGACAATAGGCTATGGATACTGCTCAAAACGCGGACGATACAGCATCGCTTATACCATGTCTATGTCGATATTGAAAAATTAAATGCTTATTTCGCCAATCGCTATTTTGGAAGAAGGGCTTATTTTGAAATATATAGTGATAAAGGGATCTGTATTGTTTCGCCCGAAAACCGAAAATGGGGGCGTCCGAAAGATAGTGATATTATCACACAAGGAAAAATCGTCAAGTCGGATTACTTAAAGCTGGATGTGATGCTTACTTCCTACCCCTGTTCGATTATTTTTGTAGGGGGTGAAATTCGGGTAAGTACTTTGCTGTTGACGATTGAGGAGGAAGTTCAGGGGGTGATGACCTATAGTATTTTACTTGGCGTAGGTCTGATGCTTGTAGCGATAGCACTTATCTATTTTAATGTGCTGGAACGTCGCAAGACTCAGCAGCTCAAATTAATAGCCCTGCAACAGGAAAATGAATATACGCAGATGCGGCTGGTTCAATTGCGGCAGCAGATCAATCCACATTTTTTGTTTAATACCTTTGGTTCACTCCAGTATCTGATCGGTAAGGATAATGATCTGGCCAAGTCATTCGTCGGTAAGATGACAAAGGTCTATCGTAAAATGTTGCGCACCGATGACTCGGAATGGTCTTCGGTACAGGAGGAACTGGAACTGGCCAAAGCCTATTTCTTTTTGCAACAGGTACGTTTTGGAAAGGCTTTGAAAGATATGGAGATTTCCATTCCAATGGATATGATGGGAGCGAAGCTACCGCGGCTGACCTTGCAGATGCTGGTGGAAAATGCCATTAAACATACAAGGATTTCGACGGAAAATCCACTTCAGATCCATATTGTTTATCTATCGGAGGCGAACATCATCAAAGTAAGCAATAACTGGCAGCCGCGGCAAGGGGCTGAAATGGAAGGTGAGGGGTATGGACTTAATTACTTGGCGTCTATGTATTCCCATTATACATTGGATGGCTTTGGTTATGGAACAGAAAAGGGCTGTTTTTTTGTCAGTTTACCCCTGTTGGATCATTAAAATAGTACAGAAATAGGTCAGCTGTATACGTGTTCATAGTTTTGGCGCCCGTGTTCATACGTTTGAAACACGTGCTCGTCTCTTTTGAAGTGATTCTGTACAATATTTTTAACAAATTTGGCTCCTGATCTAGGAATTTAATTGCAAGATTAACCTAATCTTATTCGGATGAAATGATCTTCAGCTCAATAGCGCTTGATAAGAGACCTATCATGCGTAGCTGATGGTTTCAATGCCATTGAAAAACAAACCGGGTGTAACAAATGCATGTATGCTATTGAAAAACAGCACTCAGAAATAATTATTCTAAATGAACAACACTTATACCAAGCTAGCCCTAAGCCTCTTATTTTCGGCAGGCCTCATGCAATCTTGTTCTGTATTGCAAACTGTAGGTTTACGAAAAAAAGAGACTGTTACCTCTGCGAAAGATTCTACAGCCAAGAAAGATACGACCATTGCCTATGACAAATTGTTTAAAGACGCGTGCGTGGATAGCGGCATGTTTGCTGTGATCCGAAAAGAAAATAATTATTACTTTGAAATTCCATTGAAAAAAATGGGGCAGGACATTCTCCTGATCCAAAAGCTATCTTCCGTTCCCTTGGCGCTGAACGAGGCAGGTGTAAATAAGGGAATGAATTATGAAAATAAGGTCATTCGGTTTACCCTGCGCAAAGAGAAGAAAGAAGTATGGGTTTCTGAGATTAAACCGCAAGTAGAAGTGCCTAAAGACGATGCGATAGCCGCGTCGGTCTACGATAATTATCGCCCTTCTTACATTGAATCGTTCAAGGTGGAAAGTTATTCGAAAGACTCAAGTGCTGTGGTGATCAAAGTCAATAAAGTGTTTGATGGATCAGAAAAGAGCTTTACGGATGTTTTTACCGCTTTGGGCTTAGGTACCTCACCCAAAACGAGCATCTCAACGATCGAGGAAATTAAATCGTATCCCAATAATATTGTTGTCAAGTCGGTATTGTCGACAAAGGTAACTGAAGGAAATGAATCGGTGCCCGTTTCACTGGAAGTCACAAGTAACCTTTATGAACTGCCTGAAACCCCGATGGTGGCACGTTTTGCAGATCCACGTATTGGCTTCTTTACATCGCCGCGCTGGTATTTTAACGATAAACAACAGGAATTGGATAAAAAAAATCTGGTGAATCGCTGGCGTCTTGAGCCGAAAGATGAGGACAAAGCACGTTATCTAAAAGGTGAACTGGTAGAGCCGAAAAAGCCTATTGTTTTTTATTTGGATCCGGCAACGCCAAAGCAATGGCGACAGGCTATCATCGACGGGGTTCATGACTGGCAGGAGGCATTTGAGGCGGCTGGTTTTAAGAATGCGATTTTGGCCAAACAGCAACCTGACAGCGTCAAGTTTGATCCAGATGACGCCAATGTATCTTCTATTGTATATGCGGCATCAGCTCAGGCCAATGCGATGGGGCCATCTGTAGTGGATCCGCGTTCAGGTGAAATCCTGGAAGCGGATGTGATCTGGTGGCATAACGTGATGACGATCCTAAATAGCTGGATGCGGATCCAAACTGGTATCGTGGATACTTCGGTGCGCTCAAATGTGTTCTCGGATGAGAAAATGGCCCATGCCATCCGTTTTGTTTCTTCACATGAGATCGGACATACCTTGGGACTGATGCACAATATGGGTTCGTCGGCAAGTTTTCCAGTAGATTCGCTCCGTAGTAAAAGTTTTACGGCAAAAATGGGCGGTACGGCACCATCGATCATGGATTATGCGCGTTTCAACTATGTCGCACAACCTGAAGATGGTGTTGAACAGATTACACCCGTGATCGGAGCCTATGACAAATATGCTATTGGATGGGCTTACCGCTGGTACGGCAAGCCGCAGCCTTGGGATGAAATACCTTTGTTGCGGAAAGAAATTGATGCCCATGTACATGACCCGATTTATCATTACGGTGAACAACAAGATTCCAAAAATATTGTGGACCCAAGGGCACAATCCGAAGATCTGGGTGATGATGCAATGAAAGCTGGTGAATATGGGATGAAAAATTTGCGTCGCATGATGCCGAACATCATTCACTGGACCACGAATACGGGAGATGACTATTATCGTGCCGGTAAATTATATATGGGCGTGGTTGGTCAATGGTATGCGTATGCTGACCATGTACTCAATAATATCGGTGGTATCTATCTTGAAAATGCTGTTTTGGGTGATCAAAAAAATGCATACAGTCCAGTGCCTAAAGAGAAACAGGTAGCTGCAATGGAATATTTAAAGAAAAATGTGTTTTATATGCCGGAGTGGTTATTTGTTCCGGAACTGATGGCGAAAACTTTCCCTTTAAGAGATTCACCTATGGGACCGTTTGAATATGCACCTTATAATCTACAGCGCGAATTTCAATATGCCATGCTCTACAAATTGGTCAACGATGAGCGTCTATTGCGTATGGTCGAAATGGAGAACCTCTTTGGCGACAAGAAGGCATGGAGTGCACCTGCATTTTTGGCATCGGTACGCAAAGAGATTTTTGCAAAAACGCTCAGTGGACAGGCGTTGGATCTTAAAACACGCATGTTGCAACAGAATTACGTGGATGTACTGATGGTTTCTACGAATAAGTCCATGGAGAAATTAAATGCCAAGAAATTAGCAGGTGTCGAACAATTGATCGAAGGAACTCAGCCTAATCTGTGCTTGCATTCGCATCATACAGCTTCTGCTCAAACGGGTTTACGTAATGTACATGTAACGGGAATGATCCGTACATCGGATATGCTGACGTATAAACGTGCTGAATTGTATGAGATATACCAATTGTTGAAACAGAAACAACGGACTGGAGACGCCACAACAAAAGCACATTATATGGATCTGCAATTGCGTATTGCAAATACCCTAGAATTGAACTAATATATTAACATCTATTATATCAACATCTACCAAAATGAATAAGTTTTTAATACCGCTGACCTTTATGTGTGTGCAAATGGCACATGCACAGGAATCCAAGGAACTGAAAGGAAAGGTACTGGATGCGGTCACATTAAAGCCGGTCGTGGGGGCGACGGTTGTAGTCGAAAGTTCGGCAGTAGCGGAAGATATTGGCGTGCCTAATCAGGTACAACAATCTGCATTGGGCTCATTGACTGATGCTTCGGGAGAATTTCGCCTGAAAGTTCCGGGAAATTTAAAATACGTCACGATTAGTTATGTGGGGTACCAACGTATTCAAGTGCCGGTATTTCAGGACCACAAGACCATCTTATTACAACCCAGTGGTGAGTCTTTGGACGAAGTAATCGTGACAGGGTATACCGATATCAAAAAACGTAAGAATACAACAGCATATAATAAAATCAATGTAGCGGATATTAAACAGACTGGCGTTGCATCTATTGATGAGATGTTGGCCGGTCAGGTCGCAGGTTTACAATTAAGTAATCTGAATGGTGGCCCCAATAGTGCTCCGCAGATCCGTATCCGGGGAACCGTATCACTCAATGGTACACAGGACCCGCTGTGGGTTATCGATGGATTACCCATAGAAGGGACCGAATTGCCTAATCGTTTTGATAAGGATAATCTAAATAGTTTGAATAATCTTCCGATTGCAGGCATCAATCCAGATGATATTGCAGATATTACGGTATTAAAAGATGCGGCGGCAACTTCCATCTACGGCGCCCGAGCTGCTAACGGGGTTATTGTGATCACAACAAAAAGGGGGAAACCCGGGCCAGCAAAATTGCAGGTCTCAGCGAATACCTTTGTGACGGAACGTCCCGATTTTAGTCATCTCAACTTGATGAATGCCAATGAGAAAGTAGACTTTGAGCTGCTGATGGCTAACCGTACCGATTTGAATTATCGTACGGGCAAGGGAGCGGTGATGCGTATCCTGGACAAAGCAAATGCACTGGATGCTTATCGCTCCGGTGGATTAGCGGCCTTGTCTCCGGAAGTCCAGCATTCCATCAATCAATTGCGTACGCAGCAGACAGACTGGGGGAAAGAACTCTATCGTCAAGCAGTGAATCAGCAGTATTCAGCATCAATCTCCGGAGGAAATGATGCGCATCGTTACTATTTGTCAAGTGGATTTTATGATGAGAAAGCAGCTACAAAAGGAGCTGACCTCCGTCGTTATTCATTGACACTAAATAATGATTTCAATATCAATGACCGCTTTAAAGCGGGAATCAATCTATTGGGGTCAGTTTCAAATAGACAGAATCCGATCCAGGACAATGATGCATTTACCAATCCCAGTAACTATATGCGCTTGGTTAATCCGTATTTGACCGTACGTGACCAATCGGGTAAATATAACTACGATCCGGATATCGAAGGCTATGAAAAAGATACTTACGTTCCTTTTAATAGCGTAGAGGAGCGAGAAAATACCAAATATGCATTAACGAATAAGGCACTGAAGGCGATAGGTTACCTAGAGTATACCATTATTCCTCAATTGTCCTTGCGTACCGAATTTGGCTTGCAGTTTGATGAAAATAGCACCGAAAGATTTGCCGATCAGGAAAGCTATAATACCCGAAAATTGCGCGCTGCGACACGGTACTATGATTCAGCAACGAAAACGTTCAAATACTTTTTGCCAACAGGAGGTAAGATCGAGAATACAAGCAACAGTATCTTCCAATATAACTGGAAAACGTACCTCAAGTATATTAAAACATGGAACGATAAGCACGAGCTGGAACTCATGGGCGGAACAGAACTTCGTCGTAGTACAAATAAAATGATCGCGACCAAAGGTTTTGGATATAATCCCGCAACGTTAACCACACAGAATATTGTTTTTCCGAATAGTAATTATCAAGATGATCAACGTTTTGTTCAGTATAAAAAAGGACTTATCGAGAATTCATACGCCTCTTTCTATGGAAATGCTACCTATACTTTTGACCGTAAGTATAATCTGTATGGTAGCATACGCTATGATGGCTCAAATATGTTTGGCGTCGATCCGCAATATCGTTTCTTGCCTATCTGGTCTTTGTCCGGATCTTGGAATGTACTGGAGGAGGATTTTATCAAAGGAAAAACAGCTTTATCCGATCTTCGTGTGCGTGCCTCGTATGGTATTCAGGGGAATGTGGATCGCAATACCTACCCGTTTATCGTTGGAAAGTATGACAATTCGACCATACTACCTGGCTATCCGGAAGGGACCGTGGTGGTGGACATGCCTGCCAATGACAAGTTGCGCTGGGAACGCACAAGATCTTACAATGCGGGGATTGACTTAGGTCTATGGAAAAATCGACTGAATATTACGGTGGATTATTACAATAGAACAAGTACAGACCTTATTGCAAATAGTGCTTTACCGATGGAGAATGGTTTCCAGGATGTACAGGTCAACTGGGCTTCAGCTCGAAATCAAGGAGTGGAGTTGACGATCTCGAGCCGCCAGATCCAGACGGATAAATTCTCCTGGTCTACGGATTTTAATATTGCCCACAATAATAATAAATTATTGAAGGTCATGAATAATCCCAAAGCCTATGCGCCCGACACACAGGAAGGCCGTCCGATCAGTGGTATGTATGTACTTGAAACAGCGGGATTGGATAAGGATGGTGTGATGCAGTTCAGGAATCAGGATGGATCAGTTTCGAGCTTTGAAGAGTTTTACGGATTATATGATCCTTGGGCAGATTTCTTACCGGGATATACCTCCCAAACGAGTATGACCGCAGCAGATTATCGCACTAAATTTAAATACATAGGCAGCAAAGACCCGAAATTTGTAGGTGGTATGACCAACCGTTTCCGCTATGCGAATTTTGATCTGGCAATTTCAGCTGTATTCAATTTAGAGCGTTGGGTAAACCGTACACCGACCTATAATCCAGCACTCGTAGATCGCGGACAAAATTATACGAAGGATCTGTTGGCGGCTCTACAGGGCAACGCTGCTTTGCCTGCATTGGGAAGTATAAGTTCTGAGCTAAATGACCGGTGGATGGCGTATGCTTGGTTGGAGAGCAATGACCCCATCAACTCCTTTAATCAGTATGATATCTGGGCCAAGAAAATGAGCTATGTACGTATCAATAGTATTCGTTTGGGATATACACTGCCGGTTGCCATGAGTAAAAAAATTGGCGCAAGCAATTTGCGCGTGAACGTAGAAGGACGCAACTTATTTGTTTTCGGAGCGAATTACGAAGGGTACTTTGATCCAGAGACCTACGGCAGCTATTATGCGCAGCCTATCAGCAAATCCTTTGCCTTTGGTCTTTCAGCAAGTTTTTAATCCTTTTAATTGAATATAATATGAAGAAAATAATTTATTTTGGAATGATCATGACCGCAAGCGCATTGACATCCTGCAATAAATATTTAGATATACAACCTGTAGGTACTGTCATCCCGACTTCGGAAAGTGATTTTAGAGGCTTAATGACAAGCAGCTATACGAGCTTCCCTGCCCATAAATCTTATTTGTCTTTACGTACAGACGAATTACTTCTGGACGAAAGTTCGACTGATGCAGCTAGGACCAAAGATATCTATCTCTGGAATGACCAGAACCCAGACCCGGCAACGACAGCGTATCCTTATCTGGCCTTTTACAAAAGTATTTTTTACAGCAATCAGATCATCAGTACCATTGATGAAAAATTGAGTAGTAATGCGACGGTAGATCAGATTAAAGGTGAAGCTTACCTCATGCGTGCTTACGCACATTTTGAACTGTTAAACCTCTATAGTGAGGTCTATTCAGCAAGCAATGTCGGTTTGCGTGGAGTTCCACTATCGACCAAAATCGACCTTGAACAACGTTTTGTTCCGGCAACTATAGGTGACTCGTATGCGCTGGTGTTATCAGATATGGAAAAGGGGACGGCATTGCTTACGGTAGATGATCAGGCCAAAGGCGCAAATTACCGATTTAGCAAGCGTGGGGCTTATGCGATGGCATCACGTCTTCATTTATACCGTGGTGAATGGAAGACGGCCATGGAAGCCGCTCAGAAAGCGCTGGCGATAAATGACAAATTGGTGGATCTAAATGCGGCAGCAAGTTTATTGCCCAACGATTTTGAGTCGGTAGAGGTGATTATGGCCTTGGAGAAAGTATCTATTCCCGAAGTTCGTTCGAGCTCATTTATTTCGCCCTCTTTGTTGTCGGCTTATTCAGATGGAGATCTAAGAAAAGGACGCTATTTCCAAAAAAGAGGTGCTGACTATGTCTCACTTAAAGGGGGAGAAAACCGTTTCAACGTGAGTTTCAGAAATGCGGATCTTTACCTGACAATTGCTGAATGCAATGCGCGTTTAGGAAATACCGCGGAAACGTTAAAATATCTTTCCGTATTGAAGAAAAACCGATTCACGGCGGATGCTTATAGCAAAGAAACTAAAGCTGATGCCGGTTTGTCGAAAGACCAATTGCTGGATGCGGTGTTGCTTGAACGTAAACGTGAACTGGCGCTGGAGGGATTACGTTGGTACGATTTAAAACGAACAACGAGACCTACCATAACACACAGCAGTTTTGGGAGAACAATGACTTTGCAGCAAAACGATCCGCGTTATGTGATCCGCTATCCACAGGAAGCGATCAATAATAATCCAGATCTATTAAAATAAGGTCAATTTTTTTAATCCTTTATATATTAATCCATTTTCTTTCTTAGGAAATGGATTTTTTATTACATTCAACCCATGGGATGGAACATATTGATTGTTGAAGATGAAGACTGGGCTTTTGTAGGCCTAAAGGAGATGTTGATAGACCTTTATGGGGATAGCACATTGACTTTTACCAATGCAAAGGAGATCCAGGAGGCGGTGACGGTGATCAATAAACATCATTTCGACCTGATCTTTATGGATATCCATCTGATGGATGGACTGAGTTTTGAAATATTTAAGCAGGTTTCGGTCGAAGTGCCACTTATTTTTACGACAGCCTATGAACAATATGCATTAGAGGCTTTTCAGCATCAGGGCTACGCCTATCTGTTGAAACCTTTCGATGTGGACGAACTTGTGCAAACCATGAAACGTATTGAACCGCTGTTACCCAAAGCAGAGGTTCGTTTAAAACAGCGGTTTCTTGTAAAGTACGGTAATTTTTTAAAGTCCTTGGCGATTGCCGATATCGCTTACTTTATGGCCGAAGATAAAGAGCTATATGCGGTGGAAAAAAGGTCAGGCGTAGCCTATATCATTGAAGACAGCTTGGTCCACTTGGTCACGCAGGTAGATCCTTTTGCCTTTTTTCAGATTAATCGGAAATTTCTTATTCGTATAGATTCCATTCAGTCTATGTTGAAAATAAGTCGGAATAGAATTAAATTGGAACTAATTCCCCCAACTCCAAAGGGGATTGATGTTATAGTTAGCGAAGAACGTTCTCCAAATTTTCAGCGTTGGCTGGATCAATAGCAGTTTGTTAGCTTGCTTACTATCAGTTTATTGTCATTAGTTGGTTCTGTAATTAGTTGATTTTCATTTATTTATTTTTTTTTAAAAAAAATGTCTATTAAATTAGTATAGATTATATTATATTTGCGCCCTGTAAAATCTATCAATTTAGTAGATTTTTAGATATGCAGACTTTTGTCTTGTTTTTTGGTAAAATAATTACATTAATTTATTTATTTTCTATATAAGTATTATACTTAACTCATTTATTAATTATCCTTCATATGCACTCAACATTCAAATACATTCCTATTGTCGCGTTAGCTCTGTCTAGTGCGAGTGTGAATAAATTGTATGCACAGCAACGTTCCATTCAGGGAAAAGTGACCGATGCCAATACTGGGCAAGTACTTCCGGGCGTAAGTGTGCGGGTATCCGACCAAAATAAATCAACGCTGACCAACGCTAAAGGGGAGTTTACGATCAGTATTACAGGTAAAGATGATCCGTTTCTGGAGTTTTCTTTTATAGGCTATGAATCGCAACAGGTGAGAGCCACGGGAAGTACAGTCTCTTTGGCTTTGAAACCATCAAGTACAGACCTGGATGAAGTCGTGGTGGTGGCATACGGTACTTCTAAACGTACAAATATCACAGGGTCGGTGAGTACGGTGAGTAGTAAAGCAATTGAGAATAGACAGGTTTCCAGTATCTCCAAGGCGTTGGAAGGTCAGGTACCAGGGTTACAATCTGTTGCTTCATCTGGTCAGCCCGGAACGGATGCAACAATCCGTATTCGTGGGATTGGCTCTATTAATGCATCAAGTTCACCACTGATTGTTTTGGATGGTAATCCTTACGCAGGGGATATCAATTCTATTAATCCAAACGATATTCAGTCTATCTCGGTATTGAAGGATGCTGCTTCTAGTGCACTTTATGGTTCACGGGGAGCAAATGGAGTTATAATTATTACAACTAAATCTGGAAAAGTATCAGGTGATACAAAGATCAATCTCAATTTCACACAGGGGTATTCAGGCCGTGCTGTTAAGGATTACGAACAAGTAACAACAGATGAATACTTCCAATTGTATTGGGAGGCATTGCGTAATAAAAATTTGAGCAATGGTTTGAATGCTGCACAGGCTGCTGCAAATGCAAGTAGAACCCTGCTGGTCGATTTGAAGAAAAATCCTTATGGTAGCCAATTTCCGCAACCGGTAGGTGTGGATGGCAAGTTGGTTTCAGGTGCTAAAACCTTATGGGATGATCCCTGGAAAGATGTGTTGCAACGAACTGGTGTACGTACGCAAGGTGATTTGAGTTTTAGCGGGGGAAGTGAAAAAAACACCTATTATATTTCGGGTGGATACCTTAATGACCAAGGGATGGCTATTGAGTCGGGATTTAAACGATATAATTTGCGGGCGAATATCGATAGTAAAGTCAAGTCTTGGTTAAATGCGGGTGTTAATTTAGGTGGAAGTAGTACTTTTCAAAAATATCCACAATCAGAAGATAGTAATACCGCCAATATCATTAACTTTTCCCGTTTAGTACCATCTTTTTATCCATATTATGAACGCAATGATGATGGATCCTATGTAGAAGAGAATGGAAAAAGAGTGTACGATTTTGGTGCCTATAGACCAAGTGCGGCTTCCCCCCGTAATAATTTAGCTGCTACTCTGCCATTGGATAAAAATGATATTCGCAGAGAGAATATTTCGGCACGGGCGTATTTGGAAGCCTTGTTGACAACGAATTTGAAACTGAAATCTACGTACAGTCTCGATTATATCAATTCCAATACACATGATTATGAGAACCCTCTCTTGGGATTTAGTGCTGAAACCTTTGGTACAGTCGCTCGGTCGAGTGTTCGGACGGTAGGACAAACATGGAATAACATATTAACATATGAAAAGCAATTTGGCTTGCATCACCTTAATGTGTTAGCTGGGCAGGAATACTATGCTTTTAACAGTAGCAATATCAGTGGTAACCGCAGTTATTTTGTATTACCCGGATTTTATGAGCCAGTTGCTGCTTCTCAGTTGGATGGTTTTACAGGATCAAGTGTGGATTATAAATTATTGAGTTTTCTAGGACGCTTAGAGTATAATTACGATAATAAGTATTATTTCTCAAGTTCATTACGGACCGATGGTTCATCGAGATTCAGCCCAGATAAACGCTGGGGAACATTTTGGTCAGTTGGTGGATCGTGGAAAATGAAACAAGAAGACTTCTTAAAAGATAATAATACAATTAATCAGCTAACCCTTCGGGCGAGTTACGGTGGTCAGGGGAATGATAATCTGGGGACCTATTTTGCCTATCAGGGACTCTATACCATTGCTAATAGCCTTGGGAAGGGTGGGACCTATACTGGTAGATTAGCGACTCCAGATTTAAAGTGGGAGACGAATCTGAACTTAAATGTAGGCGTGGATGTTTCGGCTTTCCAGGATCGTGTTTCGCTAACAGTGGAGTATTTTGATAGAAGAAGTAAGGATTTATTATTTACAATGCCAATGGCTGCATCTACAGGTTATGTTGGTTACGATGCGAACATAGGGGCAGTAAAAAATACTGGTATTGATGTGGATATTCGAACAATTCCCGTTAAAAATGATAATTTTAAATGGAATTTGGATATTAATTTCTCCCATTATAAAAACAAAGTAACATCCCTTCCTGATAATACAAAATCAATTATAAGTGGAACAAAAATTCTACGCGTCGGAGGCAGTGTATATGATTTTTATATGCCTGAATGGGCAGGTGTGAACCCTCAAAACGGATTGCCGCAATGGTATCTCGCTGATAAAGATGGTCATAATACCGGCGAGAAAACTTCTAAATATAGCGATGCGGGAAGCTTTGTTGCAGGGAGCTCACTCCCTGATATTGTAGGAGGTCTTCAGAATAGTTTTACCTACAAAAATTTTGATCTGTCTGCGTTATTGAGCTTTAGCCTTGGAGGACAAATATTGGATAATGACTACATTCAATTGATGCATAATGGCAATAATGCCGGTCGTGCCTGGTCGAAAGAGATATTGAATCATTGGACGCCGGAAAATACACAAACAGATGTCCCTAAATTAACGACCGATGCGACAAACTGGACTTCGGCATCCACGCGCTTTTTATATAGCGGAACCTATGCACGCCTTAAAAACGTAAGCTTCGGTTATAGTCTCCCCGGAGCTTTATTGAAGCGGATTAATATCGATAAAATACGAGTTTTTGCCACTGCCGAAAATCTTTTGACATTTTATGGTCACAAAGGTATGGATCCCGAGCAGACTGTAAATGGTAATACATATTTCCGCTATCCGGCGATGCGTACAATCTCTGGTGGTATACAGCTTGTGTTTTAAATCAGTTGAATGCTTAAAGTAAATAATATTATGAAAATCACGAAAATAAAACTTTTCTATATGCTTTTGGGGCTTTCCTTCATAAATACATCTTGTAAGGATAAGCTCGATACGGTGCCTACGACATCGGTAACAGAAGAACAGATCTATAAAGATACACGTGGTGTTGCAACAGTTGTGAACGGCACCTGGAAATATTTAAATGATACCTATTTTACCTACGCCAATCCGGGATATACAGCTATCATGCGTACAAGTGATGCCATGGGAAGTGATGTGGCGGTAACAACTAAATATGGCTATCGTGATGCCTATGCATTTACAGAGTTAGATAATCGTCGGTCATCTAGGGTATCCTATTTCTGGACCTTATTTTATAAGGTCATTGATAATACCAATAATGTGATCGCAAAAGTGGATGGTGTAACTGGGGATGTTGCTGATAAAAACTTTCTAAAAGGTCAGGCAAAAGCATTGCGTGCGTTTATCTATCTTAATCTTTCTTCGTTCTATCAGTTTAGCTACCTAAAAGACAAAAGTGCGAAATCAGTGCCAATTTATACTGAACCAAGTACCCTGCAGACAAAAGGTAAGCCCAGGGCGAGTTTGGAGGAATTATATCAGCAGATATTGAAAGACTTAAAAGACAGTGAGGTGCTGTTGGCTTCGGCTACAAAGGTGGAAAAATATCAGATCAGCATAGATGTTGTTTATGGTCTTCTCGCCAGGACTTATTTGCAGATTGGCGAATGGAAATTAGCAGCTGAATATGCAAATAAGGCAGCAGCCGGACATAATCTAATGAGCGGGTCGGATTATCAGACCGGATTTAATGATGCTCAAAATTCAGAATGGCTATGGGGGCATTTGCAAACTACTGAGCAGAATACAGCTAGTTATACTTTCCACTATATTGATGTTTCTTCTTCTGCCTCATATTATTATAGTTTTATGGCTGATCCATATTTTAAGGATCTATTTGATAAAGATGATGTCCGCTATGCGCTATTTGAATGGGATGGACTGAAAGGCCGAGAAGGATTTTTACGCTATAAGAAGTTTAAAATGAAGACAAATCAAATTGGTGATATTGTGTATATGCGCTCAGCTGAAATGTTACTAATTGAAGCTGAGGGTTATGCGAGAGCAGGAGATATAGAGAAGGCGGTAGCTGCTTTGAACAAACTGCGACAAGCACGGAATGCGAAGTTGTTTGAAGGAAGTGATAACGCGAAACTAATTGCGGAGATTTTGATTGAACGTAGAAAAGAGCTTTGGGGAGAGGGGTTTGCATTATCTGATATTATTCGTACTCAAGGTAAGGTTACACGAAAGGCTTTTTTAAATGATAAAGGAGAACCGATACAGGTGCAGGTTGTTGACGAAGAAGGGAAAACAAAATTGGTCGATGGACAAGGCCATCGGGTGATCAAATTCTCTGACGGTTCTAACTTTGTAAATAATAGTCCATATTATCTATTTGCTATTCCCAATACAGAATACGAACAGAATCCAAATTTGTAAGAAGTTAACTCATTGTTGGATTATTCATAAAAAAACAGGCATATAAAGATATGTCTGTTTTTTTATGAATAAATTTCGGAGTATCTATTTAGGGCCGTTATAGAAGCGTTTTGTTCTTTACAAATAGTAGTCCTTTGTGTTTACTTTTCCACATTATGTTAATAACTGTGTTAATAACATGTTTAGAATAAAAGATGCTGTTATTAACAGTACTTATTAACATTATGTTGATAACCCTTCTTTTTCTTTGCCTTCTTACTTTTGTTCAACCAGATTATATAACCCGTGATGGGTAGGGAAGCACAAAAAAGGCTTGCGATAAAAGCAATAATCTTTGTTCCCATGCCGCCTATACTACCGGTGTGGATATCATAATTCAACGATCCCAGTTTATCACCGAGGCGTAAGTTCTCACCCGTTTTGATCTCTTTTAAACGGGCTTGTTTTCGGTCAAAATATAACCAGTCAAAGACACCGCTCCGTTTTTCGTACCGTCTGATCTGAATATCTACTTCCGGTTCCGTCTCTTTTTTCAGTCGGATGGAAAACATTTCAGCCTGCGGATAATTTTTGAGACTGTAGTGTAGTGCATTGTCCTGCAATTCTTCGTAAGGCAAGGGAATTAGTTTTGGGGCTGGTAGAAGAGTAGATGCCGCTTCATGTTGAAAAAGATTAAATGTAGCGATATAGGTCTTTTTGAATCCCGGAAATGCAAATGCCAAACCTGTAATCGCAAAAGCCAGTGCAATAAAAAGGCTATAGAAGCCAATCACATTGTGCAGATCGTGATTTAACCGTTTCCATTTTACCTTCGTATCTACCCAAAAGCTCCTGCGGAGATTTTTTCCTTTCCATTTTTTCGGCCACCACAATACGATTCCGCTCAGTAGAATGACAATAAATAGCGCCGTAGACCAACTTACTAAGGCATGACCATATTTTTTCCCAAGCAACAAGTTGAGGTGGAGCTGTAAGACCAGTTGAAAAAACTCCGTCTTTGTGTTTTCAACCTGTTGCACCTTACCTGTATAAGGATTGATGAATACCCTTTTATAATAGCGAAAGTAATTCCAGTGACCAAAGGCTGTCTCATCTGTTTTCATGGCACGAAATACCCAGGTTCGATTTTTCGCTGGATAGAGGTCTACACGAGAGATTTTTTGCCCATCTTCAAGATTACTTTGTGCATTGTTCAGTAAGGTACTTAAAGGGAGCGGATCCGTGGAGCTATCAACAGGAGCTATAAAATACTTTTCAGGATAAGCCCATAATTTGAGCTCATCCTGAAAGGTATATATACACCCTGTTATACTTAAAATGAGTACGATAACACCCGTGATTATACCGAGCCATTTATGCAGCCAAAGTATGCTAGATTTGATCATCTAAAATTTGTAATTGATATTAAAGGAAGCCATCATTCCCTGACCTCTTACGTATTCCTCATTTAGTGCACGATATTGACTTACAACGGGGTAGTAGTTCGTGTTGAAAAGATTTTCAATACCTAGCCCCAATGACCACTGTCTGTTGATCTGATAATTACCATTTAAGTTAAAAAGATCAACAGATTTAACCGGCCCCTCGCTATTTTTATAAACACCTTTTTCGTTAGGCATGAAACGATCGCGCGCGCCGGTATGTACCCAGAATAATTGAAAGGTCAATGGTTTGATCGGGGTATAATAGATATATCCCGTCGCTTTGATCGGAGCGATACGAGAGCCGTTGAGGTAGGATTTCGTACCGTCTTCTTTTTTCGATTTTCCCTCCACATAAGCATAAGTTCCACCTATCGTGAGCTGAGGACTGATTGTCGCACTTAGGGCTACTTCATATCCATAAACATCCTCAGGAAGTCGTTGTGGCATGAGATAACCGCCAATGTCTACAAGTTCTACTCCCATTTTTGAAGTACTGTAATAGTAAGAAGCAGCTAATTGGAAAATACTATAGTTGCTAGAAAACCCGACTTCATAGTTATTGGTGATGATGGGATCTGTTTTCAGACTATCCAGGTCGTTGTCCGTTGCCCTGCGGACAATTCTGCCAAGCTCATTGATAGCAAAACCCTGTGAAAAGCTTATGAAAGGGTTAAAGAAAGAATATTTATTATAACGGAGGCCGGCATTGAACGTGGCTCCTTTATACGGTATTTCACCGCCTTTGACAGCAATACTACCTTCATTATTCGGTCCGGTAGCAATGGTGTTGAAATCTTTTATTTTTACGGTTGCATTTTCATAACGGACCCCACCTTTGAAGATTAGATTTTCGAGAAAATCAATTTTTACTTGAGCATAGGGCGCCACGTTCAGCATATTCATATAGGGAATATAGACCCTGCCGTCTGTCAGGTTTTGATCCGTAATATCATTCAGGAGATCAAGTCCGTAAGTGACATCTGCGTTAGAGCCAAATACCTGAAATGGCGTGTTGAGATTGATCCGTAAACCTTTTTTCTCAGAGTTGATCTGTGTCTGGCCGGGACCATACCAGGCCGATGCTTTTTCGATATAACGATTCATGGACCGAAAGGTGTTGTAATAGGCCGATGCAACAAGAGAGGTGGAGGCAAAAAGATTATTTTTGGTATACGTCAGCATTGCATTGTGATTGTATGGCGTACCGGCAGGTTTGCCAGGGTCATCTCCTTTTACTCCGATGGTCGGGGACTGTCCATAGACACCTGTCTGGCTGATGTATCTGTTGTGCTGGTTGCTTCGATAAAAATTATATACAGCGGATAGATTGGAACTGCTATCGATGGTGTAGCCGATTTTGAGAAATGCATTGTATTGATAGGTGTTTGAAAGACCATCTGTTTGACCAAGCGGTGTCCCATCTCCATCGCGTTGAAGGCCCACATAATCTGCCGATCCGCTGACGGTGTAATCCCAGCTGTTTTTTCGGCCATATAATGTTTGGGCGGCACGATAGCCTAATGTTCCAGCACTGTTTATAGGATTGAAGGTCGTCCTCAGGCTGGTAATTCCTTGGATGGGAGCTGAATCTTTTGCCGGGTTGCGTGTGATGTAGTTGATGATCCCACCAGCTGAGCCATTGCCATAGATGGAGGTTGCTCCTTTAATAACTTCCACACGCTCAATAACGCTAGGATCAATGGTGCGTAGATCACGTTGGCCGTTCATTAATGGCGTGGATTGGGGAATGCCGTCTATTAAAACCAGTACGGATCGTCCACGTAAGGTCTGACCCGAATTGGTTGCTTTATTGGTCGCTGTTCCCAGCCCGGGAATTGTATTACCAAGTATTGTGGAAAGATTGGTGCTGATCTGACTCTGTGCCTCGATCTCTTTTGTGGTTAAGATGGATACAGAGGAGGGAACAGTCGATATACTTTCAGCTTTACGGCCGGCAGTAACAATAATCTCGTCTAAAATCTGCGTTGCATTTAACTGGAATAAGAGAGGGCCGGTGAGTGTATCTAAACGCACTGTTTTTTCAAGAGGAGAAAAACCGGTATAGGAAACACGAAATTGAAGCGGACTATCCGATGGCACTTTACTGAGCTGAAATTGCCCGTGCTGATCGGAATATCCAATGTTTTTTCCATTGAGTTTGATATTGGCTTGAGCTACTGGTTGATTTTCTTTGTTTTTTACGAGGATAGATAACTCTTGTGCATGTAACTGCGTCCCGAGAAGGACAAGGGTTCCCGCTGCGAACATCATATATCGTGTTCTATTCTTCATGGTAGTTTATTTAGATCAAATATAAATTGATGCAAATATAGAATATTTAATATTTCTTCATCTAAAAAAACTGCTATTTTTTCTCGTAAAATTCTAATATAGTGGCTGTCTCTATAGCGACTTTCTTATTTACAAAATCTCCGAAGATAAATCGGAATTCGATTTGGAGTGTCTCTCTTGATCGCTATGAATATGGAACAATATAGTGATGTTGTGTTGGTATACATTGACAGTCATGAAAAATTTATACGGCCTGGTTAAGCGGTATGTTTTATTTTTTTCATTTTGAGTATATATTTTGTTTACAATTTATTGATACAAGATAGCTATTTTAGCAGGGTATATTTCAATAATCAAAGGTAGATGGCTGTTTTAGGATCCAATTATATACGCTTGAAAGCAATTTCTGTCGTTCTATTATTATTTTTTTTCAATTTCTTGGATACCCGTGTTTTTGCCCAAAGCACTCATTGGTTGAATTTTGAATCTGCAGAAGCGATGCGGGCACATTTCCGCTATGCTGAAGGAAAGAAAATCATCAGTGGTCATCGGGGGACGATAGAGGATGGTCTTCCTGAAAATTCGATTGCGGCTTTTGAAGCTGTATTACGTAAGATTCCGGCTATATTTGAAATAGACCCGCGTTATACCAAAGATAGTGTTGCAGTATTATTGCACGATGCAAACCTGGAACGGGTGACCAATGGAGTAGGGCGGGTATCAGACTATACTTGGGCTGATCTACGTAAACTTCGTCTGAAGGATCATGCGGGAAATATAACCCAATATCCTATCAATACCCTGGATGAAGTGATCGCATGGGCAAAGGGAAAAACCATTTTAAATCTTGATAAGAAAGATTTGCCACTGTCGGCAACTGCGGCTATATTACGGAAACATCAGGCCTATAGCTGGGTTTGGGTAACTGTACATAACGTTGAGCAGGCGGCCTACTATCTGGCCCAACATCCAGACCAGTATATGTCTATGCATATCAAAGATCAGTCTGCCTTAGCTAAATTTAAAGCATCAGGATTACCTTATGACCGGATGATTGTCTATATAGGAGCCGAGCTAAAAGAGTCAAATACAGAAATGTACCGTTTTTTTAATGCAAAGGGAGTCATGTGCATGATCTCCTCCGCTTCTACTTATGATAAGCAGCCAGAAAAGGTTGAGCGGCAGAAAAAATATCGGGCGATATTTGCCCAGGGGGCATCCATTCTAGAATCTGATTTACCAATGGAGTTGGCAGATGCAATTGATTAGTCCAAATCGACGTTATCAGCCAGAAAATTAAAATAATTTGGTGATTCCTCTTCAAAAATTTCCTTTCCTTCCATCATATAGGCGCGAAGAAGATATTCTTGTGCAGACTCTGTATTGGCTGTTTCGAGGTAACACTGCCCTAACCGCAGCATGATAAATGGATTTTCATAGGCATTCTCGATGATATTGCCTTTAGCATTTTCAAAGTGTGGAAGTGCGTTTTCGAAGTCGTCCTCTAAGAAATAAGCATCCCCAATGGAGGCTTCCAGCCAAAGACTTTCAGCGTGGACATTTTGTGGACTGGGGATTAAATTGAGCGCCTCAGTCCAAACCCTAATTGCTTCGCGAAAGTTCTCTTCATCACAATAAGCATTTCCCTCTTCACTCAGTTGGTCGATTTTGTCTAATATTTGATCATCCATGGCATTTTTTCTTAATGGTCTTTACGAAGTTATGAAATAATTGAAAAAAAACACCTGAAATCTTAAACTTCAGGTGTTCAAATGGGTAGAAAATACTTTTTTATTTATTCCACCATACTTTGGTGTTGATCACATCATCTCCTTGTTGGGCCAGCGCAGCCTGATAATTTGCTTTATTGGTACTTTGTTCCTTTAACGGGTAAACAAAGCGGCTGGGTATTTCTTTTCCCACTTCTGGTGTAAAGTAATAGCTGACCGTTTCACCATTAATAGTGCCTGTCCAAAGTAGGTCGCCTGCTTTTGTCAGGAATAATGGATATCCCGTTCTTCTGATCTCTGACCACGCTTCGACGCCTTGGTTGAAAAGTGCCAGGTATTTCTGAGTAAGCACGTGCTCTTTGTTCGCTGTGGGAAGTTTGCCGATATAGCTGTTGATATCATCTTGTGATACGCCCCATTTTTCCAGCGATGCTCTGGTTCCTTTTTCATAGTTTGCTTGGTCCCAATTATTATTTTCTGCCAGGATGAAGGCAACTTCGGCGTATTCCATAAGAACTTCGCCATAGTCTGCCGCATTGATCAGGTCACTTGGTAGCGATATTTTATCAACCGGGAACAGATTTCCGGCAGCTAAAGGCAGGCCGTAGGGCTGGCCTATAAATTTCCCATCTGCAGCTGTTGGTTTGGCAAATTTAGCTAACCTTGGATCTGCAATTTTAAAAGGGCCGCGCGTGCCTTGAAGGGCTTTAATAAGTACATCGGAGATCGCGAAATCTGTCCGGTTGGCTGTTACTGTAGCCCGGAATAGAGGCGATTCATTGGGTGAGGTCTTCGAATATTTGAATACAGCGTTGTCACTATTGGACGTAAAAACTCCTTTTGCCAGGGCATCGGCAATATGTGCTGAAGCTAAAGTGGCATCTTTGGCCTTGATACGATTGGCTACCCTTAAGCGGAGGGAATTGGCAAATTTTGCCCAGTTTGCATTGGCCCCCTTATAGATTATATCGGCGCTGCCGAAGGTTTTATCTGACGAATACTTGAGCAGGGTATCCGCTGCCTGTTGAAGTTCGTTGAGAATATCCTTATAGATTTTTTCCTGACTAGCATATTTGGGCGTAAGATTGTCCGGATCCTGCTGTAAAGCTTGGAAATCAGTGTCTTTATTGCCATAAGACTCATAGGGAATATTGCCAAAGACATCGGTCAATGATTGGAAAGCATAAGACTTGAGAATTCTTGCAATGGCAATTTGATTGGCATTGGTGCCGGCTGTCCCTGCTGTGGCGATTGCTCTGGTGCTTTCATCCGTATTGAGTTTGATGATATCATTCAGGTTATTCAGTGATTTGTATGTTGCTGTCCAGTAATTATCCGAATAACTCTGGTCTATTCGGTAGCGGGATTGGTCAGTATAGATATTCTGACTGAAATATTGGGCGAATAACTGCGCTCCCCGAAGATTAATCTCCTCACTCCGTAAGGCATTGACCAACTGTTTCTCCGCAGTAACCAATAGCGTAGGCGTTGGTACCGAAGCCGGACGATTGGGATCGGTATTAATCTCAGCAAATTTAGTTTTGGAACAGGAGGACGCAAAAACTGAGATGCCGATCGTTGCTGTATATAGTATATTTAATAATTTCATTTTTTTAGAATTTTAGATTCACATTAAAACCATAAGTAACAGGCAGCGGAATAGCACCGCCTTCAATGCCTTGTACATTACCACCACTCGAAGTGAATTCAGGGTCAATGTATTTACTTTTTGTATAGATATTCCAAAGATTCCGACCATAGACACTAACGCCGATATTCTTGATGACTTTGACATTGGCTAGTTTGAAATTATAGCCTAAAGTGACTTCTCTGAGTTTGACGTATGTCGCATCGAAAATGGAAAAGGTTGTAGGCCCATTGTATTCATTGCGCGCCCACTGCTGTGCATCAATGTTGGTTGTGTTTGGCGTAATATTTTTGACATCGTAGGTTCCGTCACTATGAAAAGTAACATCCCCTTTGACACCATCCAGTACAATACCTGTTTCACGGATGTTATTGGCAGCTGTTTTGTCCAGAATACCGGAATACATACCGACTTTATAGGTTTGGGAGAAGAATTTTCCACCTACACGACCAGAAACCAAAAAGCCGAGGGCAAAGTTTTTATACCGAAAGCTGTTTTGGATACCAAAAGTGAAATCGGGCAGAATAGAGCCCAGAGGAACCAATTGAGAGGTCTTCATATAGGTACTATTCTTAATTAATTTACCATCTTTATCTTGCGTATCTTTTTCTAGTACACGTTGTCCATCCGGTGCATACACAAAGTCATTACCAAGGAATTGTCCATACGATTCGCCTTCACGTGCGACCAATTGAATCAGTGAACTGCTTAAGGTTAACGTATTCACTTGATCGTCTAATTTGACTACCTTGTTTTTGTTCTTCGCCCAATTGATTGTTGCGTCCCAAGAAAAGTTTTCTGATTTGATAGGTGTTCCGTTGAGGACAATTTCAATGCCTTTATTATTAATTTTTCCTGCATTAAATACTTTGCTTGCGTATCCGAAGGCCGAGGAAACAGGGACAGGCAGGATTTGATTTCTAGAATTATTGTTGTAGTAGGTTACATCAAACCCCAAGCGATTTTTGAACAATTGTATATTTAGGCCTGTTTCCCAAGAGCTGGTAATTTCGGGTTTTAAATTGGCATTTGGTTTAATCCCTGGAAGGCCATAAGAAGCTTGTCCTTCATACGATTGCTCGGGTTCATAGACCTTATATAATTGATAGGGATCCGTGTCATTTCCGACTTGGGCCCATCCTAAACGTATTTTTCCGAAACTTAACCAATCCAATTTTTTGAATGTTTCTAATTGACTAAAAACAAAACTACTTGTTAAGGAAGGATATATAAATGAGTTATTATCTGTTGGTAACGTTGAAGACCAGTCATTGCGCACTGTTCCATCTAAGTATAGTAAATCATTGTATCCCAAAGAAAAGCTGCCATAAACAGATGCAATGCGTCTATGATATTTAAAGTTGTCAATCTTGACAGAATTCGCATTTTTTAGATTATAATAATTTGGAATAGTTAGACCTCCTTGGGTAATGGCATAATCTTGCTTGCGCTGTTGGTCACGGAGATTGGCTCCAATATTTCCAATGAATGAGAATTTATCCCAGTTTTTTTTGGCTGTAGCTAAAAATTCATAATTGTACTCGTTCAGTTTATTACTTGTCTCTTCATATTGTGAAGCGCTGCGCGAATATACGGCGATGCGATCCTGAGATTGGAACGAGTAAATATCTCCATGTACTTTAGCTCCTAGGGAAAGCCAGCTATTCAAGTCATATTGCAACCCAATATTTCCATAGAACCGGTCTCTGCGATCTTCCATATAGGATTCATAGGCAGACCAATAGGGGTTGTCTATGAATTTTGTTGCTTCGTCTGTGGGTGTATTTTGCCAGCCGGTACGGTTCCATGCCAATGGGGTTCCATCTGCACGTTTGTAATTTTCCAGTATTTTGTAGTCGACTTGAACAGCTCCCCATTGAAATGCTTCAAGGATAATATTTCGGTTAGAGGCGCCGGTCCATGGACGGCCTATGGATGCATTACGGATGTAGTTGAAATTAGAGTTAATTTTCAATTTTCCTAGCTGTGTGCCGCCCGAAAAGTTAAATGTATTACGACCTAAACTAGAATTCGGAGTTGTTCCTTTTACATTTTTGTTCGTGTATGAAAAACGATAATTTGTATTTCCACTATTGCCGGCAATAGCAAAATTATTGGTATTGGCTACACCCGTACGGAAGAAATAGCTTACATCATTTTTTGGATAAAGCCATGGTGACGGATTCAGATAATTGGATTCATCTTCAGGGTTTAAATTATACCACTGTAGGACAGGCGTACCATCGAGTTTAGGTCCCCAGCTTTCATCTGCGGCGTAGTTTACAATTTTATAGTCTTTGCCATTGATAGTTTGGGTCTGAAAAACAGTAGAGTACCCCTGACCGTATAAATGCTGTCTTTTCGGAAGTCGGACAATATTCTCAAAATCAACGCCAGTATTTAACGAAATATCTATCTTCTCCCCCTTTGAAGCACGCTTGGTCGTGATCAGTATAACACCGTTAGCGGCTCTAGAACCGTACAAAGCAGCAGCCGAGGGACCTTTCAATACGGAGATGTTATCGATATCGTCAGGATTGATATCTTGTATCATATTACCGACGTCTTTGCCTGCGCTTCCGTTAATGGTCGATGATGAGTTTAAATCCGTGTTATCGATAGGCGTGCCATCAACGACATAAAGCGGTTGGTTATTTCCCGCAATTGAATTGATACCCCGAAGCAAAACGTGGGTGGATCCCCCCATGTTACCACCGGATGTCGTCACTTGAAGACCTGCTACTTTTCCGGAAAGCGCACTGAGTGCATTCGTAGGACGTGTTTGAAGTTCAGTAGACTTGACTTCCTGGACAGCATATCCTAATGATTTCTTTTCACGCGAAATACCCAAGGCGGTTACAACAACTTCATCCAGTTGGGAACTCGTGGGAGAAAGTTGAATTGTCGTAAGTCCGCCGGGATTGGTTTGGACAGTTTTGGGATCAAAACCAATATATTGAACTTGTATACTGATAGAATTCCCATTTGACGGTAATTCAAATAGGCCATTTACATCCGTTTGTACTTGTTTTTTACTTGTAATTTCTGTAATCGTTGCGCCCTGAATGGGCGCGTTGTTGTTGTCGACTACTTTGCCTTTTATGGTGGATTGAGCGTATAGCGTGCCCGTGCTTAAGCAAAGCGCTGCCAGTACGACAAAATCTATGTTGTTTTTTGCCATATTAATTTAGTAATAATAATGAGTGGATCTTTTTGTGGTTATAGGAGATTGTTTGAATTTATCTGAAAAACATCTCCTAGAAGCATTCGTTTTACAGGTATATGTATTGCACTGATTTTCATGTGTTAAAAAATGTTAATGCAAATATATAAAATCCACCTGATAACTATACTTTCTTTTTTATTTTTTTGTAATTCTTTGGTCAGAATGCGTAGACTAAGTATATCGGCTTGTGAAATGTTCATTATAAATGTAATAGAATACAGACGAAATACATTTATCGCAAAATAAACACATTGTCTTGATACAATTACTCCTATAATATGGATTGAATATTCACAAGGCACCTTTGCAGTACAGATTAAGTATCCATAAAGTATTCTTAATGTATCGCTATGGGTACATAAGTTGAATGCTTAAGCAGTACGTTCTTGTTGCTGCATACGTTATATATGTTATAAGGTGAAACTAGGTATAATCAATAAAACATACGGCGGAAGAGTGAATTTCCTTGTGGGTTAACAAGTATAGCATGAAGGCTTAAAATAACACAGGGTATCGCGTTTATGGATACCCTGTGTTATTTTACCGATCAATATCTACTTTATAAATCGCTTCGGCTTCTTTGTCGTCAAATTCCCGGATTTGTTCCATAAGTTTTTGTTTCATCCGGGTAACTATTTGCTGATAGGTGGGATCTTTATAAGCATTTTGAAGTTCATTCGGATCTTTTTGAAGGTCGAAGAGTTCCCAGCTTTCCACACGTTTATAATACCGGATCAGTTTGTAGCGATCATCTCTGACACCGAAATGGGGGCTCACCGCATGTTCCCCATTTTCAAAATAATGATAATATAGGTCTTTGCGATGTTCTTTTTTTGTGTTCTTTAGGACATGAACGAATGATTTTCCCTGCATATCACTAGGCTTTTTGATCCTTGCCAACTCGAGGAGAGTGGGCGCGATATCAGCGTTCACCAACTTTGCTTCGATTTTTGTCGCGGGTTTAATCAATGGGGGATAACGCATTAACATGGGCGTCCGGAATGACTCTTCATACATCCAGCGTTTGTCGAACCAACCATGTTCGCCCATATAGAAGCCCTGATCCGAAAGATAGATCACGACAGTATTTTTACTGAGTGATTTTTGATCCAGATAGTCCAATACTTTGCCTATGTTGCGATCCATTGACTGCGCAGTATTGAGATAATCGATCATATAGCGTTTAAACTTCCACTCCGCAAGCTGTTTTCCGGTTAATTTACTGTTTTTGAGCTGTTCGTAGATTGGTCGATAATAAGCAATATAGCTATCTTTTTGCTCTTGGTTCATTCGTTTGAAATTTCCATCGTTCATCATATCTTCCAAAGAGTCGAACATCTTGAGATCGTAGGCCATCTTCATATCTTTGTCAATGGACATTTCCTGTAACGCTGCAGCTTGTCTGCTTTGATAATTATCGTAAAATGTTAATGGAACAGTAAAATTCATGGCGTCATAGGTGCCAAAGTCCTTCGGGTCGGGCATCCATGTGCGATGAGTCGCTTTATGACCGATGACCAGACAGAAGGGTTTACTGGAATCCAGCGTATCCAGCCAATTGATAGATTTTTCCGTTACGATATCTGAAACATATCCTTCCGTGCGCTTGCGTCCTTGTTTACTGATGAAATCCGGATTGAAGTAGGTGCCCTGACCCACGAGGATATCATAATAATTGAACCCTTGTAGTTGTTCTCCCAAATGGATCTTTCCGACCCAGGCTGTTTGGTAGCCCACCTGCTGTAACTGTTTGACAAATAAATCTTGGTTGAAGTCAAATTCGGAAGTTTCATTGTCCTTAAATCCATTCTTGTGGCTATACTTGCCTGTCAATAGGGTGGCTCTGGCTGGACCACAAATGGAGTTGTTAACATAGGCATGGTTGAAAATTGCTCCTTCAGCCGCAATACGGTCAATGTACGGCGTTTTGGCATAAGTTGATCCATAGGCACCAATGGTCTGATAGGCATGGTCGTCTGATATAATAATCACGATATTAGGCCTATTTTGCCCCAGTACCTGGCCGCATATGCCCCATAGTATAAGTGCTAAGCAGATAGAGGTTAATTTCATTGTAATAATGGTTTTGTTGTTGATTATGCTATCCTTTCTTTAAAGATAGAAGATTATTCTATTTTTATAGTTAAAAGTGATAAGTAAATATGATGAATACAAGGTGGATTCGAATGCGAAATGTTGTTGTGACGGCAATGTTTGTTGGATTGTATACCTACGCAGGAGCACAGGAAGTAAGTGTTTTTGTATCCGGTGAAGGCGGTTATAAAAGCTATCGGATACCGGCTATTGTCAAAGATAAACAAGGCCGGTTATTTGCCTTTGCCGAGGGAAGGGTGGATCATGCGGGGGATTTTGGTAATGTAGATATTGTTTATAAAATCAGTCCGGACAATGGTAAAACCTGGGGACCATTGCATGTCGCTGTTGACAATGACCATTTGCAGGTCGGAAATCCTGCTCCCCTGGTCGACTTGTTAGATCCAGCATATCCGAAGGGAAGACTGTTACTTTTTTACAATACTGGTAATAATCATGAAGCAGAGGTGCGTAAAGGTAATGGTTTACGCGAGTGCTGGTCAGTGAGTTCGACAGATGGTGGTAAAACCTGGTCCGATTCGCAGAACATTACACTGCAGACCCATCGTCCCAATCAGCCTTCAGTAAATACACAATATGCTTTTGATGAGGATTGGCGGGCCTATGCAAATACACCTGGACATGCATTGCAATTCGATTCTGGTAAATATAAAGGACGTATTTATATCCCTGCGAATCATTCCGAAGGAAATCCAAAAGCAAATGGCGAAGACTATTTTGCCCATTCGTATTACTCGGATGATCATGGAAAGACATTCAAGATAGGAGCGAGCGTCAAATTTGAGGGGTCAAATGAGACAATGGCTGCACAAATATCGAATACAGGGCTGTATATGAATTCCCGCAATCAACGAGAAAATGTGAAAGAACGAATTGTTTCGTATTCGAACGACGGCGGAGTAACTTGGGATACAACTTATTATGATAAAAACCTGCTCGATCCTGTCAATCAGGGTTCTGTGCTTTCCTGGCAGGGGAAAGGCGGATACGTGTTAGCTGTTTGTAATGCAGCAACATCGGACAGAAGAGATAATCTGACGCTGCGGTTGAGTAAGGATCAGGGGAAAACCTGGTATTTCAATCGAGTTGTTGCTAAAGCTCCCGAGGGTGTTAAAGGTGACTATGCGGCTTATTCCGATTTGGTTCTTTTAAATAAAAATAGAATCGGTATTTTATTCGAAAAGGAGAATTATCGAAAGATTGTGTTTGTGCCGGTAAACCTCAAATAGGTACTGTTGATTTAGTACATTGTGCCCCACTTTCTTTCTGATCTATAGTCTAAGAGAAGAAAGTGGGGCATCTGTTTTCGGGTAGCGAGAACTATTTTTTCAGGATAAGTGTTTGCCCATTCTGATAGAGCGTCATCTTATTCTCACTGCGATCAAAAACTATTTTTACACCATATTGAAGCTGCACCAATGTGTTTTTATCCTTTGGTTTCAATTGAAAAGCGGGTTGGCCTACAACCTGTCCCAATATTTTGCCGTCATCTTTGGTAATATTGATCTGAATTGGAGGCTGTTCGCTTTTATATTCACCTAGTATGCTCGTGGTTTCCTCATCTGTCAATTGTATTTCTGAAAGATCAGGAAGAGGGAAAGGTTTTTGATACAGTTCACCAAAGCTGAATTTTAGTATTTCATTATTATTATAATTATTGCCGTTGCTGATGAGTGCAACATTATAATTGCCGTCATCAAAATGGCTCGCCACAGAAGAATAACCGTCAATCCCCCCTGTGTGACCGAATCCCCGGCGGTCATAAAATGGCATTTGGAATAGCCCCAGCCCATAGCCGCCATTAATTTTTTTCATCTCTTCAAGGCTGGTGGAATTGATCAGTTTTTGGTTAAATAAACCATTAAAAAACTTGACCAGATCTGTTGGGGTAGACCATATTGCTCCGGCGCCAAGAGGAACAGAATTATCCGTATGTGGCTCTAGGTCCCAATCTTGTGTGAATCTATACGACTCGCTAACATCTTTGGTACTATTTTGTGGCCGGCCAAATGTGGTCTGTTCCAATTTTAACGGCTGGCAGATCTGCTGGTTCAATAAAAAAGCATAGTCTTTTTTCCAAACTTTTTCTAAGATGTAAGTCAGCAAAATGTAGTTTGAATTACTATATTCATGTTTACTGCCCGGATCAAACTCAGCGCCACCTTTGATCATACGCTCAACAAGTTCTTTTTCAGTTTGCGCTTTTGTGTTCCATGTTAAATAATCTTTGTCATCAGTGACACTGTGTACCCCGCTACTATGATCAAGCAATTGACGTATCGTTATTTTATCAGCATTTGGAATATCTTTATAAAAGGTAGATAGGGCTTGATTCATTTGCAGTTTCCCTAACTCGATTGTTTTTAATACAAGGGTTGCGGTGAAAGTTTTGGAGATGGAACCGATACCATATCGTGTATTGGTCGTGGCAAGCTTTTGCTGTGCTCTATCAGCGTAACCTATAGCCTTTTGATAAAGTAATTTATCTCCTTTCGCTATTGCAATACTTCCCATCCAGGCGTTTTTTTTATCCATGGCGGACATTAAGCTATCCATTCGGCTAGGATTAAATTCCTGTGCCCGTAGGACCACAATGGAAAGGCCGCTTAATAAAAACAGTAAAATTGATGTTCTTTTCATAATTTGTGTCGGGTTAATCATGGACTTAAATATATAACAAAAAATATAGTAATACAATGGATCCGATGTTTCATTAGACAAAATCAGATGTTGGTCCATAAACAAATAATTATCTAGTTTGGAGCGGGATCAGAAGAGAAGGTGCTGAATGTAATACCAGCAATAGCTTCATATATATAAAAAACACCTGAAGTGGGGAACTTCAGGTGTTTAACCTAACCAATTATTAACCTAAATTTATGAAAAGTATACTTTTTAAAGTATAGAAAACAATGTTCAATATTCATGCCATTGCATTGGTATGTCTTAAGCTATTTTTCTTTTGTGTTATTTTTGTTACAAAAATAAACTCTCGTTTTTGTTTTGACTATATGTTCTGGCTAAAATTTATTGTTTGGGATAATTGATAAATTATCCGGATTGATTAATGCCATAGGAATATAAACGAAATTTACATCAAAAATGAGTAGGAGCATTTTAGAGAAAGCGATTATAAGAAGGGGGCAGGATGAATAGATCGATTAGAAATATAGTCGAAACAATTCCTTCCATTCCGCGTCAAGATCACCTGCATAAACAGGTTGATGTGCCCGATTATACCAGTAGCGGGCATTCCAGAGATCTCCTTCTTTTCGGTGAAGGTACGCATGTACATGGGCGGCTTCTAAATCATCCAATTGATCAATGAGGTCGTGTGCTGTTTTCCAATCTCCTTTTTTGTCATACCATAATGATTTTTGGACGGCAGACCAGTGATGAACAGGACTGTCCAATAATTGAAATTCTTCTATTGTCATCTTGTTAATTTGCTAATTCTTTACTCCAGATTTCATAAATATTATCTCCTTTTGCAGGGTCAACGCATTTAAATTTGATTAAAAATTTGCATTAGATACTTATCATCCCATCCCGCTTTGAGTCTCTTTGTGACCAATGAGCCTTTTGATGTATCCTTTTTGAGCAGATTGAGTCCTATTTTTCTAATATATGAGAAGTTGTCGGCGGCATTCTTTGCTCTCTTTCTTTGCCTGTCCTCATTAAATATCATATCCAGTGACCAGTGCAACTTGTTTTCCACGCCCCAGTGTAACCTGATATAATTATTGAAATGTGCAGCTTTTTCACTCAAGCTGCTGATATAGTAGCGCTGTTCTGTGGTCACCTTGTTTCCTATCTCCCTTGTGGAACTTATGCGTACCACCGATTTTATTGAAGCCCATGAAATACTGTTGTCTATGAAGGTAAGGTCGGTGATCACCTCGCATTTACGGCTTTCTATGCGTCCGTGCCCTTTCTCCTGGGCTAGGTCTGCGTCTGCTGGAAGCTGGTTTTCAAATCGACCCTTTATCTGATCCAATAGTTCCTGTTGGTTTCCCTTGACCGATAGGATATAATCCGCCTTGTTCTCTACGATCTTCTGTGCAATATCGACTTGGGTACCCATAGCATCTATGGTCACGATGCTCCCTTCTATGTCCAGCAGTTCCAATAAAAGGGGGATTGCGGTGATCTCGTTGCTCTTATCAGAGACTTTCAATTGTCCCAATACCAGCTCATTACTGGATGCCCATGCGCTCACCATGTGTATTGGACTCTGGGAATGAAAACTATCCCTTGAACCCCTAATGCTCTTCCCATCTATACTGATGACCTCCTTTTTGATCGACTCATTCTTCAGGCTACCTGCCCATTCTACGAACATTTTTTCAAACAACTTGGGCCGAAGACCGCTGAAGACACGATTGATCGTGTCGTGTGAGGGAATCCCATGAGGCAGTTTGAGAAAACCTTTGAGAAAACCAAGCTTGGTTTTACCGAAAGCCTCAATGGAATCCCAGGATTCAGCACCACAAAGTACACCAAGGATCGACAGAATGATGATGTCACTCAAAAGATGCTTCTTGTTCCGGCTAA
>NZ_DLJD01000064.1:0-20877 GCF_002484085.1 Sphingobacterium sp. UBA7625 | reverse complement strand
GATTTCACGTATTCAATTTGATTTTTAATGTTTTGCGCAGCCCCTTGTGGATGCGAGGTTAAACAAATAAAACCTCTAGTTCTTGGTTGTATAATCATCTTGATTAATTTTCTTACTACTTGTTTTATTGATTAGGCAAAATAAGGAATTTTAAATGAGAAAATTGCCATAAAAATCAATTACTTTTTGTTTCATTTCCGATTAAACGGCCATTTGCGTACTTTCACCATACGAAATAGACACCGCATTCATTTTATTTATGTCCTCCCAATTTACAATAAAAAACAATAAAAGTACGGCACTTTTTTTAGGAATATTAGCCGCATTATTTTTCGCAAGTACTTTTGTCCTCAACCGTATCATGGCTGTTTCGGGAGGAAGCTGGCAATGGACAGCAGCCTTACGCTTCCTATGGATGCTTCCTGTCCTGTTGCTTATCGTATCTGTACGGGGCAACTTAGGCCCGCTCTTCCATGCGATCAAATCCAATCTGCTGCAATGGCTGCTGTGGAGCACCATAGGTTTTGGTGTATTTTATGCCACGCTGACATTTGGTGCGAGCTTCGGTCCCTCCTGGCTGGTTGCCAGCACCTTTGAATTCACCATTATCGCCGGGATGTTTATAGGCCCTTTACTGGAGAAAAAAGGGCATCGAAAAGGAATATCCAAAGCTTCACTTCTTTTTTCGATCATTATTTTTTTGGGAATTGTACTGATGCAAATCTCCGAAGCACGGGCCACTTCCTTTAAATCCATGTTATTGGGCACGATCCCGGTATTGATCGGAGCAATTGCCTATCCCCTGGGCAACCGTAAAATGATGCAAATCGCGGGAAATAAATTGGATGCTTTCCAACGAACGTTGGGCATGACCCTATGTAGTATGCCTTTTTGGATCCTGCTCAGCATCTTTGGTTATATGAACAATGGCCTTCCAACGGAAAGTCAGCTGCTACAAACCCTAATGGTTGCCCTCTTTTCGGGTGTAATTGCCACGCTCCTATTCTTTAGCGCAACGGATATCGTGCGCAGCGACCCCAAAGCACTCGCCGCCGTAGAAGCGACGCAAGCCATGGAAGTCATCTTTACGCTATTGGGTGAAATCATTTTATTACATGCCGCGCTTCCAAATAGCTATTCCTGCATAGGGATTGGCCTGGTCGTCATTGGAATGATCTTGCATAGTCGCTCAAATTAAAATGCGAGAACAGCACTATTAATTTTCATTTGCCTGTAAGGTCTTACTGATCTTGCTTAAATTAAGGCAATTGGCCATGGCCGAAAAAATCTCATGGTAGGTGCCTTTCGCCAGGTAGAGGTCTTCATGTTGCCCCTGCTCGACAACGCGACCTTTCTCCATGACAACGATCGCATTGGAGTCTATTATCTGGGAAATGCTATGCGACACGATAATTACCGTACGATCTTTCTTAATCGCATCCAGGCTATTTTTAATCTGCTCCGTAGCAATCGCATCCAGATTTGCAGTAGGCTCATCCAGAAAAATAATGGGCGGATTTTTCAGAAACAGCCGTGCGATGGCAATACGCTGTTGCTGTCCACCGGAAAGCGATTGTGCATCCGTCTCATATCCTTTTGGCAATTCCAGGATCTGCTGATGGATATAAGCTTTCTTTGCGGCTTCCACGATCTCCTCAGGCGAACTTCCCATCTTGCCATATTCAATATTTTCAAATATTGTTCCTTTAAATATATGATTGCGCTGCAGCACCATGCCGATATGCTGCCTGAGGAATGCGGTATCATAATCCGCAAGATCAACACCATCCAGTAAAATCTGGCCCCGTGTCGGCTCATAAAATTTATCCAACAAATTGATAATCGTACTTTTACCGGCACCGCTTAATCCGACCAGAGCTGTAATTTCATTGGGTTTAATGGCAAAACTGACATCCCTTAAAGCCTGTGTCCCGTTAGGATACGCAAAAAAGACATTCCGCAATTCCAGGTGTCCTCGAATTTGCACCGGTCGATAAGTTCCTTTCGATTCAATCTGATCATCAGATTCAAGTATCTCAAAAAAAGATTCCGAATAGATTAAGGCATCATTGACCTCATCGTAAATGCGGTGCAATTGGCGAATCGGTGCCGAAACATTATTAAATAGCATAATATGAAACATAATGGCTCCAATCGTAATCTGACCGGATAACACTAGATAAGCAGTCAGGACGATAATAATTACAACCGCGATCTGTTCCACAAAATTTTTAATGCTATCGTAAAAGAAGCTTGTCTTGCGAGTTTCCATCTGATTTTCGGTCATTTCGTATTGGATCTTTTCATGCCGTTTCGCTTCTTCGGGTTCGCGGACAAAAGATTTAATAACGAGAATGGAGTCAATCAGACCGATGATCCGGTTATTTTTCGATTCGCGGTATTTGCGCATCTGCCGCCTAAAACCTGTTAATTTAGAGGCCTGCGTCTGACTGATATAAAGATACAATGGGATTACCGCCAGCCCCACCAGTCCAACGTATACGTTAGCATAGAACATGCAGGTCAGTGCAATGATGGCATTGGCAAACAAGGGCAGAATATCGATAAAGAAATTCTGTACCAAACGTGTAAGTGAGCTGATGCCTGCGTCGATACGTGTCGCCAGCTTTCCGCTTTCATTATCCGTGGAGGTGTAAAAAGCAAGCTTATAGGTCAAAATCCGGCTAACAATGGTCTGTGAGAAATCACGCGCGATATAAATCCGAAGTTTCTCGCCATAAAATTTTTGTCCAAACTGTACCAATGCGTAAACAATTTCCTTCAGCAACAGCACCGCACTGATGATCCCGACAATATACATTCCCTTAGAAAGCGGCTCTTTGGCCACCATCAAAGCGTTGATGGTATCTACCGTATACCGCAAAATAAAAGCATTGATCTGCGCAGCCAATGATCCGACAACGGTCAAAAGCAGGGTATAAACAATCAATTTACGGTAAGGACGGGCAAAGGGAATAATTTTTTTAAAGAGCTGTGGAATGGTCATGAAGAAAGATTTACAATGAGCAAATAACAAATAAGCGTGGTGCTTTGTTTAAAAATAAACGGAAATCCTGTCACAAAAAAGTCGTACCATGAACCATGGCACGACTTAGGCTGCATATTTACTTATTTTAGACTATCCAAAAATACGGTTCAGCACCTTAGCTAAGCGTAATCCGCCTTTTAATAAACATTGTTCCATCGTATCTTTATTTTGATAAACATACGAATACGACAAATTCGCATTATTCGCTACGTCGGCATAAATTTTCTCAGCAAGCTGATTGGATTCGTATAGCCAATTAGACAACTCTCCGGCGGCCAATTGTTCATTTTCCTTTTTTCCATTAACATCCAATACAGTTGCATACTCGGTATAGCTATATTTTTCATTGTCTACCAAATCACTATCCCAGACACGGTGAATATTGGATTTTTTTCCAAACCAGCTTACCTCAATCTTATTTCCCCCTTGGTCTTCGGCACGACTGACATGCATGGGCTGATGGGCATCCCCCAGGATATGGATCAAGAAATAGAGATTCTGTTTCTGCTGATCCAGCGACATGTTTTTATCTGCAAAAGATTGCTCGATACGGATAGCCGTTTTGTATAAATTCTCGTCAGCCGAACGTTCGAGTCCCTGTTGAAACTCTGCCCATGGCAGATTTGAATTTAGATTTATAAAATGTGAATTTCCCAATTTCTTAAATTCAGGATTGGGATCCGACTTGATAAAATCTCCCCAATTTGCCCAATATGCCAGCTTTTGCTGTCCAATGATTTTTCCGATATTCTTCTTTGCTTTTCTGTTCAAATGACGCTCCGCAATTTCTGCGACAACGCGATGCCCAATGGTCCCCCAGGCATATACCGATGAAAGTTGAAAGCATAAAGCTACAGCCAACAGACCCTTAATCACTTTTTTCATTGCTATATTTATTTTATTGTAATTATTTAAAGATATCGAACGCATATTTTGCCGAAGACCAGAACTCATCCAGCGCAATCATCCGTGGTTTAAAGAAAGCGATCAGTTCTCCCCATTCCGCTTCCTTAAAAATGCTATGGCCCACCAACGTTTTATAGATCTGACAGTAGGGCTTACCGTACGCATCATAACTATCCAGATCCCATTCCCAATCCTCTCCAAGCGTAGCATGAAGCAACCCTTTATACTGCATGAATTGCTCCGCCATTAATGTACGGATCCCGGCATCCGAATGAGACCAGATAATTGCTATTTTCGCCGTATTATTATCAGCATCCATCTTAAAATACAAATGCTTGACACCGGTTTTATAGTTAATCCAATTGACCTTTTCGCCGTCCGCAGCTGAATGTAGGGACATGAATTGTCCAAATTTAGTCCAGAATAGCTGTTTTAATTGCTTTACCTCTTCTCTAGAATACACAAATACAATTTTTAAGTCAACAAAATTAAGAAAATAGCACGGTATGCCTAAACCATATTGGTATTAAAATTGTTGTTTTATCAACAAACAACTCCAAAAGATGAATATAGACAAGAAAAAATCGCTCTTGCTGCTGACCGCTGTCGCGTTGGGAACGGTGGCATACAATGCCTTAAAGCCCGTCATCTCGCGTCCAGATGTAGTAGATCCTTTTGATTTAGATAAATACCTCGGAAAATGGTTTGAAATTGCCCGGCTGGACTTTCGCTGGGAAAAAGGGCTCAGTCAGGTTTCGGCAGAGTACACCAAGAATAAGGATGGAACAATCCGGGTCAATAATCAAGGTTACTCGGAAGAAAAAGAACGCTGGAAGCAGTCCATCGGAAAAGCTAAATTTATCAATGGTCCCCACGAAGGCGCATTGAAAGTATCATTCTTTGGCCCATTCTACAGTGGTTATCATATTGTAAAAATAACGCCCGATTACAGCTACGCCCTTGTCTTTGGAGACAACCTCGATTACATGTGGATTCTGGGCAGAAATACCGAAATTCCGGACAAGATCAGGAATGAATTTCTTACTTATGCTTTACAATGTGGCTACGAAACCGGCAATCTGGTCTGGACAAAGCATTAATCAAAAATTGGCGCGATTACCTGATAATTGAGCGTTGGATCCTGGGCTAAAACATCTGCGATCTCCTGAAGGTCATGCTGATTGATCACATTTTTGATGCCCGCATTATACAGACTCGCAAGAAATAGTGCAGCTTCACGCTTTTCAGCTAACCCTAAGATGGAGCTTCCAACATAGAAATTGAGTACAGATGCAGCGTAGTCACCAAATATATGGAAACCAAAATCACCATTTTTTTGTAATGCATGACGCATCATTTTCTCAAAATCCGAACGCAAGGTTTCTTTTGTTGTATCTTTCATAACAAAAACTAAATAGTGCAGATATTCGCCCTGTTGGGCAAAGGTGCAAAAAAAATCCCAAACAATGCCGTGTGAAAAGCATTGTTTGGGACAATTAAACGATTTTGACCTTAGTAATTAAAGTGCTTCAGCGTGCTGAGAAACGTCCAAACCAAGTTCCTCGTCCGTTTCCTCTACACGTAAAGGAGAAATCAGATCCGTTACTTTTAATAATACCAAAGAGCCTACGAAAGCAAAGAATGATACCGCAAACAAGGCTACCGTATGCACAAAGAATAATTTCGTTTCACCAAAAAACAAGCCATTGTCAACAACCAATGGATTTACATTATGGTGTGCAAATACTCCAGTCAGCACCATCCCTACCATACCACCTACACCATGACAAGGAAATACATCCAACGTATCGTCGATGCTGGTTTTGCTTCTTAAATAGACAACGAGATTACTAATCAATGCAGCGACTAATCCAATGACCATGGCGTGAGGAATGCTCACAAATCCTGCTGCTGGCGTAATTGCTACAAGTCCAACAACTGCGCCGATACATGCCCCCATTGCTGATGGTTTTTTACCGCGGATAATATCCACAAATATCCACGCCATTGCCGCCATAGCCGAAGCGGTCGTTGTGGTTGCAAAGGCATAAGCTGCTAGCGAGTTTGCACCGCCGGCCGAACCTGCATTAAATCCGAACCAACCGAACCACAACAAAGCAGTTCCTAAGATGACATAACTTATACGCGCTGGATTATGTGTCTGTGATTTACGGCCTTTTAGATAAATTGCAGCAGCCAATGCCGCCCAGCCTGCTGACATATGGACAACAGTACCGCCGGCAAAATCAAGCACACCGAATTTTGCTAAAATTCCTTCCGGATGCCAGGTAGCATGCGCCAATGGCATATAAATAAAGACACCGAACAAGATAATAAACAACATATAAGAGTTAAATCGGATACGCTCAGCAAATGCACCGGTAATGAGTGCAGGCGTAATGATCGCGAACTTCAGCTGAAACATGGCGAATAAGACCAATGGTATGGTCGGTAATGCACCCCAAGCGACATTCCCTAAGGTACCTTTCATCATAAAGAAGGTGCGTGGATCACCTATAATTCCGCCGATATCATCACCAAAGGCTAAACTGAATCCAACAATAACCCATAGGATCGTCATCAGACACATACAGATAAAACTCTGCATCATCGTTGAGATCACATTCTTTTTACTGACCATTCCCCCGTAAAAAAATGCCAAGCCGGGCGTCATAATCAACACCAATGCTGAAGAAGTCAATAACCAGGCTGTATCCCCCGTGTCAAACTCTACTTTATCCAATGCAGATAAATCTATCGAAGGAAATACAAGTCCTAATACGCCCAAAAGTACCAGAACAAAGAGTGGAATAATTTTTTTCATTTTTTTAAACTGATTAGTGTTTATTAATACGTCAATAAATTTTAAATAAAATACAAAAACAAAACAAAAACCCTTTCTTACTTATTGTTTTGACAAATATAAACTCTTTTTATTGAAAAATTACTATCAAATATTATTTTTTGTGATATTTTTTACATAATTTCACAGAAAACAAAAACAAAACCACAAAAACCTATAAAAAAACAAAGAAAAATCAACCAAAATTCAAACAGATCAAACTTAAAACCTTATCAACATGAAAAAAATCTTAACAATCATCATTTTTTCAATAATTTTCATACAAAAATCAAAATCACAAGAAGAAAACAAAGAAAAACCTATTGAAATATCCGGATCTGTGGATACTTACTGGAAATATGATTTCCAAAACAAGCCTAATATCAACACCTATTTTACGGAGGACAATAATTCAGTCTCGATCGGAATGGTTGACCTCGCAGTAAAGAAACATTTTAAAAAGGCTTCTTTTGTAGGAGAACTTTCCTTCGGTCCACGTGGACAATATCGTTCTATTATTAATGGAGACGGTCAGCCGGGTGATGATAAGAACAGCTTTCACATTCAGAATTTATATGTGGGCTATGATCTTACCGACAAACTGAATCTGACTGCCGGATTCATGGGTACATTCGTGGGATTTGAAGTCATCTCTCCCACTTACAATTTTCATTACTCCACTTCTTATTTATTCGGAGCCGGCCCTTTTCAGGATGCAGGTTTGAAAGCGACTTATAGTTTTTCTGACAAATTTGCGTTAATGGTCGGTATATTTAATGACTGGAACGTTTATCAAGATCTGAACGGGGTCTCACATATCGGCTCACAACTAGCGTATAGACCTAACGAGAAAGGCAGCTTCTACTTAAATTTCCTAAGCGGATCTTCTGTTGGGGGCAAAGAAAACTACAGCTCGGGCACGCTTGTGGACTTTGTGGGAAATTACGACTTCACGCCTAAATTCTACCTTGGCGTAAACGCCACACATTATAAGAGAAGAGCAGAAGGCGGATACACAGGGGTAGCACTTTACCCAAGAGTGCACCTGTCAGAACATTTCGGAATTGGATTACGGGAAGAGTTCTTCCAAACGCACAAAGAAGAAGCCAATGGCATTCCAAGTTCCAATATGTTAGCCACCACATTGACCGCTGAATACAATTACCATGGTTTCAAATTCATTCCCGAAATAAGAATTGATAAAAGCAATACTGAAAAGTTCGTTAAGAATGACCTATCTCCGACAAAATCAGCCGGCCAGTTTTTATTAGCCTGTGTATATAGCTTCTAGATCAGCGATGCAACACTTTATTCTCCGCTATAATACCCATAAAATGAGTTTAAATTATCTCGAAATTGATATAATACCATAAAATTCCAACTATTAACAGAAAAAGCGGATTCATTAGGATCCGCTTTTCTATCTTACATTTTTTACGCCAAACTTATCTTGCTAACCTCAGTTTCATGTTCAAGCCGCATCACCGGACACTGACAGAGACATGCCGATCTAAAATCCGGTCAGTTTCCGGAGCATCGGCTGCGTATTTCGCAAATTGTGATCCATAGCCCTCCGCTCCGACGACCTGTTTAGAGAGCCCCGCCTTATCCAGATAATCTTTCACGGCATTTGCCCGATCCAATGATAATTTTTTGTTGAAATCTTCATTTCCGGTTTTATCGGTATAACCACCAATTTTCACGTTGGCTGCCGGAAAAGCCTTTAGTATTTCCGCCAGATTACTGAGCTGCACCTGACTTTCGGGCAAAACCTTTGCCGTGCGGGTTTCAAAATTAAGATTATCAAAATCAAACCAGGTATTTTTCAGGGAATCTTCGCCCAAGGATTTATAATCGGATTTTAAGAACTGAACCAATCGCTCCTCTATTCCGCTCTTAAATGCGGCAAGTTTTCCTCCATTGGGCAACATCACATCTAAATGCTCACGACCAATCTGGCCGGCAGCTCCGCTAACCATTGCATTTCCGGAATCAACCTGTCCCCGATTGACACTCGTATCCGTAGCACCTTCTTTTTTACCACTGCTACAGCCCTTGCCAAACCAAAACCAAAGCAGCGCAATAACAATCAACGCAATTAAGATTTTCCACCAGCCGCCACCCGAAGAACCCGTCGAAGCAGCCGCAGGCCTGGCAGCTTCCGCCCGCGGTAATGCCAAGGGCTCTTTATGTGCTTCCAGTTCATTCGCCGGATTAATAAGCGGCGTTTCAAGCAAAGCTTCCTCGGGCGCGGAAAAATGTCCGCCATCAAATAATTTACCAAAAGCGCCTAAACTTAATCCCGCAGGGATAGCGGCCGCAAATGCAGTTTTATTCGCTTTTAGTTTCTGGCTCAACCCTTCCACATCCCAATTTTGTCCTTTATTAGTTAAACTGGAAAAGATCGCCGGCAAAGAAAAACCCATCAATTTCTTCACCGAATCAGCATTAAAACCCAGATACGCAGCAACAGTAGTTAATACGGTGTCCAAGCCGTCACCGAATATTGACGTCAGTATATTGCCATACCCAGCATTTCTTTCCTCCGGCTGCCCTTCGAGGTCCCCAGCATCCGTGTGCCCACCCAGTATCTGACCGGGATCAAAACTTGAAAAATGCTGTTTTGCCTGTTCCAAAATCGCTCCGATCCCGCCACTATTTTCTGACTGTTAACTCAACCCCAGAAACAAAGCCGGGACGACAGCATTTAAGCTCTGCTTTACCTGTTCATTATCCTGGTTTAAACTTTGTCCGACCCTGGCAAGCAACTGTTGATCAAAAAAGTCTTTTGCCGATTTTAAAAGCTGATTTTCCATAACCTTCGTTTATTAATTATTAATTGATAAAGCACTAACAAACAAAGCCTTAATTTGTTCACATCAAGCTACGCTACTTTAAAAATCCCCGGATAGCCACTTGGGCACGACAAACTCTGCCGCCAGATGTGCCAGCTGATAATTTTGCCAGTTATCTTTTCTGATCCATTGCACTTCTTCCAATTCCGCCTGTGGCAGAAAAGTAAATTGAGTGTCGAGTTGTATCAGATAGATACGCCCCTCCACAAGGGTGTCTATCTCATTCACGGCCTGTGTACAATGTTGCCCAATAAACTGTAAGGGCGTACCGCTTGCGTCAAATTGCAGTTCCTCCCGGAGTTCCCGGACCAAAGCTGTCACATCATCTTCACCGACAGCAATCTTCCCTCCGGGTAATTGAAAATAGTAAGATCCTTTTTTTCTCACCATCAGCAGATCGCCATCCGGACCGATCATCATTGCTGAACAAATTACAATCTTATGCATACCTTTTACTTGAAATTACAAAACTAACTTTTTGTCAATCATTTAAAAAATGTGTTTTATTCTTATATTTAAAGAATAAAACAATAATTTATATAGCCCATATATGAATAAAGGATTAACGTGTATCGTATTTAGCCTATTATTTCTGGCATTGGCTTGCCAACAGGAAAAGAAAAGCACAGTACAAAAAGAACAGCCAATTAAGCATCAGGAAGCTGTCCCCGACAAAAAACAGGAGGAGAAGCCGAAGATGGTCACTGCAGAAGATATTGTTATCAAAAAAGATCTGCTCTACAAAAAGTACACGTTGGAAGATACCTACCCTTATAAAGATACTACGCGCGGTTTTCAGTGGGATAAAATAAAGGAAAAGCTGGCTTTCGTTGAAAATTTCCAGCAGACTCCTTCGCGCTATGCCGTTCTTCAGAATTATCAGAATGAAAAAGGAGAAGCTCCTACGATTAAAGATTTCAAACGAGATGCATACAAACGCGTTGCTGACAGCTTCAATGTGGCTCGCTATCAAGCCGCCCCGTTATACGACCCGACTACGGATAAGCCGGTTCGTTATGGACGTGACGGGTGGCTAGTCCGCGTCAAGGGAGCAGATACCCTCGCCCGGGTACCTATCGCTGGTGTTTCATTTGAAGGAGAATACACTGTCCCCAAACGCTATCTACGCCTGATAAGCGATAGTGTGCAGTTTAACATTATTAACGTTGTCGATGTTAAAAACCAAAACATCTGCACACTGGAAAAAGTGGGCAAAGAATGGCTTATCCGCAGCATGAACCCGGTCACCAGCGGCCGCCACAAACCTCCACACGCACAGGAAACACCGACAGGACTTTTTGTTGTACAGGAACACAAATCAAAAATGTTCTATTTCGAAGACGGCACACGCACCTATGCGGGCTTTGCCCCTTATGCTACCCGATTTACCGCCGGAGCCTATATCCATGGGGTACCGGTCAATAATCCCAAGGGCAGCATCATCGAATATAGTGAAAGTTTGGGCACCACACCCAAGTCACACATGTGTGTCAGAAATGCGTCATCTCACGCCCAATTTGTCTATAAACGGTCAAAAGACCTCTCCTCACTGGTCATCGTTATTGATTAACAATATTTAACATTCTGTAAATCAAATATGTATTAACTTTAATAATTATTTTTGTAAACATCTACACAGAAAAGGAGGAGAATGGGAAATACGTTTATGTTTCTTTTGATGGCACTAAATACAGCACTGTCGTCAAAAGAAGATTTAAAAACAACAGTTCAACAGACCAATGCCCATCATATAAATGTAGAACGTCAACGTACGGAAGTTGATTCTTTATATGATGAAATGAATTTAAGCCCTGTATTAAAATACGAGGCGTTTCGACAAGCGATGGAAGGCAGAAAAAAGCTATCCATTCACAACAAAGCTATTATGACAGTCATTGACTTTTCCTTGGCATCCACGGAAAAAAGACTTGTTGTGCTTGATCTGGAGAACAAAAAGGTACTTTTTAATACCTTGGTGTCACACGGTAAAAATAGTGGCGAAAACTATGCCACAAATTTTTCAAATCAACAGGAGTCTTTAAAAAGCTCGCTGGGTTTTTTTATGACCGAAAATACCTATAATGGGGAAAATGGCTACTCATTAGTATTAAATGGTCTTGAGGAAGGAATAAATGACAATGCCAAAGCACGGTACGTGGTCATGCATGGTGCAGACTATTGCAGCACAGGAACAATATCCAGCCTGGGAAGATTGGGTAAGAGCTATGGCTGTCCTGCCGTACCCCGTGAATATGCGGGCCCGATTATCAATACCATTAAAGACGGCACCCTGCTCTTTATCTATGCAGATAATCCCGATTATCTAGCTAAAACCCATATCATCCATCAACCGAATGTATTAATGGCGCAATTCAGCCGAAAACAACGGCTTGAAAATGCAGATGAGGGTTAAAATAACAAAAAGGCTGATGAACATCAGCCTTTTTGTTTTATAATACCCATTTGTCAACCTTAGGATTTATGCTTTTTCTTAAATTTTAACATCCAGTCATAAATCGCATCATCGTGAAATAAACGTTCGACACTGCCGTGCGTCCCGCCTTTGATCACATTTAAGCTCACATCAGCATCGGGATCGGCCTTTTTTATGGCATTCATAATTTTTTTGGACTCTGAAATTGGTACAGCACGATCAGCCGTTCCATGATGCAACCAAATTGGCACCTGGCTCAGGTTGGAAGCATATTGACTCGATCCACCCCCACAAATCGCCACGGCCGCCGCAATACGGTCCGGATATTTTCCGGCAACATCCATGGTACCATAGCCTCCCATACTCATTCCACATACATAAATACGATCAGGATCAGCATGATAATGTGCGATAACATAATCTATAATTTCGATCACTTTATCCGGATCCCAACCGCCGCGGGATTGGGGAGCGACAATAATTCCGGGCACCTCCTGCCCCTTATTGATTGCATATAACACCCCATAGCGTTTGACGCGATCTAAATTTGTACCTGATAAGCTCCGCCCATGCAAAAACACAAAAACAGGCTGCTTTTCAGATTCCGCAGTATCCCTATCGGCATCTTTCAATAAAAAAGGATAAGCAGTTTCCCCTTTGATTGCTTGTATCTCCTGTGCATTTAACTTCGTAAAAAACAGAAAGAAAACACATAAACAGAGGTAAATTTTACGCATACATTTAATTTATCAACGATTACTTAGCTTAATTTTGGAAGACTAAAAATACAATTAAATGATTTTTACCGACCGCATTTAACAACTTTTAACATTTTAGCAGTATCCAGCGACACCGTTTTAACCTACGCCAGCATAAATTTAGACGGATATGCAATTATAATTGCATATCCGTCTAAATTTATCTTAGTTTGTACTATCTGGTAAAAATTAAGGGCTCATCATGAAAATACTTCATACTGCCGATTGGCATTTAGGAAAGCGATTGGACAGCTTTTCCCGCATGGATGAACAACACTTGGTCATGGAAGAGATTATCCAAATAGCTGACCAACAAGAGGTGGATCTGGTGCTTATTGCAGGTGACCTTTTCGACAGCTTCAATCCCGGTGTAGAAGCCATCGAGCTCTTTTACAAAACCATCAAGCGACTGGCAAAAAATGGTATGCGCCCTGTAATCGCCATTGCCGGGAACCACGATTCGCCGAATCTGATCGACGCACCGGATCCTTTAGCCCGTGCATCGGGCATTATCCTTATCGGTCATCCCAATGCACTTGTTACATCATTTACTACCGAAGGTTTCACTATCACCCACACGGACAAGGGTTTTATCGAGCTTCATATTGACCGCCACGACTATCCTATCCGAATACTCCACACAGCTTATGCCAACGAGATCCGGCTCAAACAATATCTCGGCGAAGAGAAAGAAGTTCAATTAAATAGAGCGCTCGCAGAAAATTGGCGAAAGCTGGCTGAAGCTTATTGTGACGACAGGGGTGTCAATATTCTGATGGCACACCTCTATATGAATAAAATTGGCTCCCCGCTGATCGAAGAGCCTGATGGAGAAAAACCCATTAAAATCGGAAATGCTGACCTGATTTATTCCGAATCTATCCCCGATCAGATTCAGTATACGGCTTTGGGCCATATCCACGGATTCAAAAATATCGGTTCCGCGCAAAAGCCTGTTGTATACGCTTCATCACCGCTTTGCTATAGTTTTGCCGAAGTGGGACAGACAAAGTATGTGAACATCGTCAATGCTGTACCGGGCGAAGACGTCACATACGACCAAATTGCACTCCGTCAGGGAAAATCACTGGTCCGAAAATCATTTACGGATATTGGCCAATGTATCACCTGGCTATCCGAAAATCCCGAAACATTCGTGGAATTAACGCTAAAATCGCAAACATTCCTGAAAGCTGAGGACCGTAAACTGATTTACCAGACGCATTCAGGAATCGTCTATTTAATCCCTGTTGTTCAACATGATCAACAAAATACGCTGGATAAAAAAGAAATTAATCTGACCCAAGATATCGCCACGCTCTTTACCGATTATTTCAAATCCAAAAATGCCAACCAGGCGCCCAATGAAGACATTCTTAACCTCTTTCGCGAAATACTAAATTCTTAAGCCCATGATCCCTTTAAAGTTAATTGTAGAAGGTATATATTCATACCAGGAACGTCAGACAATAGATTTCTCAGCATTGACAGAAACTGGCCTTTTTGGGATCTTTGGCGCTGTCGGTTCCGGAAAATCTTCAATTTTGGAAGCAATTACCTATGCCTTATATGGCGAAACGGAGCGATTAAATGCACGGGATAAACGTGCTTATAATATGATGAACCTCAAATCAAACCGTTCGTATATCGAATTGGATTTCATTAATTTCGAAAACCGCAGGTTCAGGGCCACCCGGGAATTTAAACGAAACTCCAAAAATTTTGAGGATGTCAAATCGCCAACGGTAGTATTATACGAAAACATTAATGAAGAATGGATTCCGCTGGAAAGTAGTAACGTACAACCTATCATAGGATTAAGCTACGAGAATTTCAAAAGAACCATCATTATCCCCCAAGGACAGTTTAAGGAATTTATTGAACTGGGTGCAAAAGAACGCACCGATATGATGAAGGAAATCTTTCAGCTCCATCGCTTCGACCTGCAGGACAAAGTCGCTACGTTATATAAAAAAAACCAATCCGAGCTGGATCAGCTCAACGGTCAATTGATCGGTTTCGAAGAGATCAACGGCGACCGCATCGAGGCAATGCAGGACAAGTTGCTTGAAGAACGTAAATCTTTCATCCAGGTGCAAGATAGCAACACGATCCTTCTGGAGAAATTCCAGGCCCTTAAAAATCTGAAAGAAGATTTTCTGGAATTGCATAAAATGAAGACGCGATTTCAGCAGCAGACAAACCAGCAGGCAGAAAAAGAACATTTACGTCAGCGCATGATACGCTTTGAAGAGGCCTGGACAAATTTCTACCATATCCTCCAGGCACAGGAGAAATTGAGGCAGGAACAAGTTCACGAACAGGGCAGGCTGCAGCACGAAGAAACGAAAGCCAATGAAATCCAACGGCTTACCCAACAGTTGTCGCTGCAACTCCAACAGATTAGACCCCAGTACGACCGCTTAGCAGAACGGAGAATAAGTGAACTGGATCTGGAGCTCATTCTGCAGCTGATCCAGTTTTCAGCAGAAATAAAAGTTTTAAAAGAAAGTGCTGAGAAAGGGCGAAACTTTGTCCTGGAGACCAAAGAGCAGCAGACGCAATGCAAAATCAGCATCCGAGATACAGAAGCCTTGCTCCTTGATCTAAAACAATCGCGACCATCGGCCAATGAACTGATGGAGCTGGGCCAGTGGTATACTCAGCAACAGTCTATCCTTCAGCGAGAGGTTGAACTCCATCAGCAACTTCTTGAACTGGAGACCGCAATAGCTGACCTGAAAAACAACTTGCTGACCCGCGGATTTGATGCCCTCGAATTTGAATCCAAGTATAACAGTGAATTACGAACGCTTGAAAGCAGACTTACCAAACTAAACGACGAGAAAGCACATCTTTTGTTACAGCAGAAGCTGACACAATTTGCTGAGAATCTAAGTGCAGGTTCCCCCTGCCCTTTATGTGGAGCGCTGGAACACCCGGCCATCGCTGAGCATATGGACATTAGCCAGGAGCTCGCCGATAATCAAAAGGCGATCACGGAAATTACTGCAAGTATAAAATCCAGGACTGATCAAAAATTCGAATTCGAAAAACTCCTGCTCCGACTGCAGTCACTAGAAGCCCAGAAAAATGACCTTAATGTAAAAAGTCAGGTAAACGAATCCCTTAAATCCAGCCACCTGCTTCAATTTACCTGGACAGATTACAGCAGTACAGATGCGTCAATTTATACACAAAAAAAACAAGAACTTACCAAGATTGAAACCCAGATCGTAGCGACGGAACACATGCTGACCAACCACCAGCTGGTCTTGGTCGATATTGACAAGAAGCTTGAAAGGGCTAACAAAAGACTAAATGAGCTAGAAGTTGATGAAGTGCGAAAACAAACTCAAATCAACCAAAATATGGACCATTTAAAACATTTGAAATGGTCAGATTACCAGTCTTTGGAACAGACGTCCATTGAAAGTGAGTACAAGACGCTGAAAGCAGAAAATCTACAGATAGAACAGCATTTTAATACCCTAACGGAGCAGTTAAATGGATTAAACAGCCAATTTGCAGCACAAAATAGCTTGGTACAAGCTATTCTTGAAAGGATTGACAAAATAAAAGCTGAGGCCCTTCAAACCGAGACCACGCTTGGGCAACTGCTACAGACTTCTACATTTGACACAATAGATCAGGTCAAAGAGACTTTGGCGGAGAAACTTCCTGTACAACAGATCCGGGCAGAACTGGAACAGTTTCAGATCCAGTTTGAAACCCTCAAAGCCCAAATCGCGCAGCTGGACGAAAAGCTTAAAGATCAAGTTTACGATGAGGAAGCTTTCATCGCGCAGGAGAATGCTTTGAAAGAAAGCTCCCATCAGCTAAAAGTGCTCACAGAGAATGTTGCCAAATACGAGCAGGAGCTGCATCAGCTGGAAACTGCTTATAAGAAAAAGGAGGTTTTACTTCAACAACAAGCAACGTTAAACTTGCGTAATGACAATCTAAAACAGCTCTTTAACCTCTTTAAGGGTGCAGGGTTTGTGCAATATGTATCTTCGATCTATTTACGTCAGCTCTGCGATCATGCGAATATCCGCTTTCACCGCATGACCCGCAACCAACTGAGTCTACAGATCAATGAAAACAATGAGTTTGAAATCATCGACTATCTGAATGAAGGAAAAAGCCGGAGTGTTAAGACACTCTCCGGGGGGCAAGCTTTTCAGGTGTCATTGAGTCTGGCCCTGGCCCTGGCCGAAAGTGTACAATCCAATACCAAAGCCACAAAAAATTTCTTTTTTATTGACGAAGGTTTTGGCACCCAAGACATCGCCTCCGTCAATATCGTCTTTGAGACCTTACTTGATCTTCAAAAAGAAAATCGGATCGTAGGTATTATCTCCCACGTGGAAGAGTTGAAAGAACGGATTCCACTATCACTTTCCATAGAAAAGGATGAAGAACGGGGCAGTCAAATTTTTATCAATTAATTGCAAATCTTAAGGAAATTTTGTAAATTAGGGATAGCACCGGTAGCCAAAAGACTGGTGCCATAACCAAAAACGAAAGATTATGGGCTTATTTTCAAATAACAGAAAAGGGAAAGGGTCGCATCCTTTTTTTCATAAATCAGCTAAATCAACCGTTCATCCAGTTGTTGCAAATACCAATACATCCATTGTGCAACGGACAACACGATCCGTGCTCTTCATCAAGCAATATGATATTATGACCATCTTAAAAGAAATTTTAATGCCACAGAATCAGAATTAACTATACTAAAAATCCAACTTATTTATGCGGAATGATCGTTGTTCCCTTCTCGTTTATTTATATCGCTGCCTATTAGATGACATTGTTGTTTCTCTGCATAGTGTTCGCCACCTATTTACTGGATTCGCCCACCTGAAAAAGAAATAAAAAAAACCATTGAAATTCTAAAAAGGAAATTTAATTTAACAATATAAAACATTTACAGAAAAATATTGTCATACGATACATACAAATTTAGAGCGATACTTATTCCAGACACATGAAATACAAACAGATAAACAACAATTCCATTAACCAGATCATGCTTATCGTCATTATTCTGCTGATATGCATCTTGATATTTACGAGTTTATTCTATTATCTTCCCGGCTTTTTGGGCGCGATAACATTATATGTCCTGTTCCGAAAAATCAATTTTAAATTAACCGAAGAAAGAAAATGGAAAAAATCCCTCGCAAGTCTTTTATTAATTCTGCTCACAATTGTATTTCTGGTCGGCCCGCTTTACTTGCTGATCAATTATATGGTCCCTCAGGTAACTGATGCAATCAGCAACAAAGATGAGATTATGGAAAAATTTGATTCCATTAAAACCTATTTCAAGAATAGTCCATACCTCAGCAGCATTGATCTATCGGATACCGCTTTGATGGGCGGACTACAGCGGGCGGCAAAGTTTATTCCGAATATTCTGAATTCCGTTGCCGAAGTTGGTGTTAATGTTTTGGTCGCCTTATTTGTACTTTATTTTATGTTGGTAAGCAGCAAGGAGCTAGAACGGACCATCTATAATGCCATCCCATTTTCCACTGGCAGTAAAGCAGAACTATGGAAAGAATTCGACATGATGGTCAAATCAAATGCTATCGGTATTCCGATCCTTGCCATGTGCCAAGGTGTTGTTGCCGGTGTAGGCTATTGGATTTTCGGGCTTGAAAGTCCCATTTTTTTAGGCATCTTAACGGCGGTATCGACCATTATTCCCATTTTAGGCACAATGGTGGTCTATCTTCCGGCAGCTGTATTTCTTTTGGCAAATGGACAATCTGGCAATGCCATTGGACTTGCACTATACGGTATCATTATCATTGGGAGTATTGACAATGTCCTTCGTTTTACGATCTTAAAAAAACTTGGCGACGTCCATCCTTTAATTACTGTTTTTGGTGTATTGCTGGGATTAAATCTATTCGGCATGCTTGGATTGATATTTGGACCTCTAATTCTTTCTTGCGTGGGCGTACTCCTTAAAGTCTATAGCAATGAATTTGGCCGTGGTACACCAGAAATCATCCAATCCACCTCGCTGGTAGATCCAAACAGTCCACCTGACATCAGAGACAGGTCAGAGTAAGACAAATCCCGGGACTAATGGCGGTGGCCAGTGATATCGATGTTTAACCAGTAAACTGTCATAACTTAAGATTAGACACTGCATAATCCCATTTTTTTTATAGTTTTGATCCTTCATTGATATCGTTGAGGCATGGCTGATGTTCAGCTAAAGTTGAGTTAAAAAACACATCCTGTTGACGAATCTAAAAAAATAAAAAATCACGGAAACTGATTTAAAATCAAAGGTAGTCTATGAACAAAAAAATAATCTTAGGAGCAGCCGCTGTATTCGCAGCAGCCATGCTTTATTCATGTGACAATAAAGGCAGTCAAAAGGCAGCTGGTACGGAAAGTAACACAGCGGAAAATACCGCAGATAGTCACGATCATGCTGGTCACGATCACGCTGGTCACGATCATGCTGGCCATGACCATGCGCAAGCGGCCCCCGCGCAGTCGTCCGAGCCGGCAGCAATTCTTCCTAATTTCACTTTTTATCAACTTCGATCAGGTATACGGGTCAGCAATGAGAACCTTGCGAAAGATAAGAATACCGTTTTTATTTTATTTGATCCGGGATGCAGCCACTGCCAGCATGAAGCAACTGAACTTGAAAAAAATATCGATCGTCTAAAAGATGTAAACATCTTCTACATTTCCATGAATGATCCGGCATTGGTTTTAGGCTTCTTCGACAGTTTTGCCCCAAAATTATCCAAATCCTCCAATGTGGAGGTGTTGATAGACAAAGATCAAACCTTTATCCAAAGCATACATGTCCCTTCGCAATTCCCGGCAAACTATGTCTACGGTGCTGATGGCAAACTAAAAGCACATTGGGAAGGTGAAAAAAATATTAATGAGGCGATAAGCCAATTTCATAAATAAGTTGAAATGCTGAATATAGCAATAAACGGATTCGGACGTATCGGAAGAAACACTTTGCGCAATATTTTTCTGCGTGATGTTTTTGACCAGCTGCAGGTAGTCGCCATCAATGATTTGGCTGATACCCAGACTTTGGCGCATTTGTTCAAATATGATTCAGTACATGGGCCTTTCCGTGGCACGGTGACACACGATGAAGATCATATTATCGTGAATGGTCATCCCATTTTGGTGACCAATGAAAGAGATCCGGCTCTACTGCCCTGGAAATCCTTACATATTGATGTTGTTATTGAATCCACAGGCCATTTTACAAGTCGCGATAAAGCGACACTACATTTAACTGCCGGTGCGAAAAAGGTGATCATCTCCGCTCCGCCGACAGACAAAGATATTCCAACAGTGGTATTGGGTATCAACGACAATGCGGTGGACCTCTCCAACTCCATTCTCTCGAATGCCTCCTGCACAACAAACAACGTTGCACCCTTGGTCAAAATATTAGACGACAATTGGGGGATAAAAGACGGATATATTACGACTGTACACTCCATGACGGGAGATCAGAATCTGCATGATGCACCGCATAAAGATTTGAGACGCGCACGGGCAGCCTCTTCGGCGATCATACCGACAACGACAGGTGCTGCCAAGGCAATTACCAACGTCTTTCCGCATTTACAGGATAAATTGGGTGGCGCGGGTATACGTGTTCCTGTACTGAACGGATCATTGACAGATTTTACCTGTACCTTGGAAAAAGAAACAACGGTTGAAGAAATCAACAGCGCATTCAAAGCTGCAGCAGAAAATGAATTAAAGAATGTATTGTTTTATACGGAAGATCCTATTGTATCTGTCGATATCATAAACAATCCCTACTCGTGTGTTTTCGATGCACAGTTGACCTCGGTTGTGGGAGGATTGGTAAAAGTCGTGGGTTGGTATGACAATGAATTTGGTTATTCCAATCGTTTGGTTGACCTCTTGATCAAAATCGACCAGCTCGTTTAATATCTGTCTGCTGAAAATAAAGAAAGCCCGTATTTTTAAGATACGGGCTTTCTTTATTTTCA
>NZ_DLJD01000053.1:0-23464 GCF_002484085.1 Sphingobacterium sp. UBA7625 | reverse complement strand
AAACGTACTGTTAAGTCAACAACTGAAACGTCAGCAGTAGGAACACGTAGCGACATACCTGTCAGTTTACCTTTCAATTCAGGAAGAACTAGACCTACAGCCTTAGCAGCACCTGTAGAAGAAGGGATAATGTTTTGGTAAGCTCCACGGCCACCTCTCCAGTCTTTTACAGAAGGACCATCTACAGTTTTTTGTGTAGCTGTTACAGCATGTACAGTAGTCATCAAACCTTCAATGATACCGAATTTGTCATTCAATACCTTAGCGATAGGCGCCAAACAGTTTGTTGTACAAGAAGCATTCGAAACGATATGTTGATCAGCTTTTAATTCTTTGTGGTTTACACCCATTACGAATGTTGGTGTATCATCTTTTGCCGGAGCTGACATCACAACTTTTTTCGCACCTGCATCAATGTGTTTTTGCGCTAACTCTTGTGTCAGGAAGAAACCTGTAGATTCGATGATTACTTCAGCACCTACTTCATTCCATTTCAAGTTTGCCGGATCTTTTTCAGCAGTCACACGGATTGTTTTGCCATTCACGACCAAGTTACCGTCTTTCACCTCTACAGTACCGTCAAATTTACCGTGAGTTGAATCGTATTTCAACATATAAGCCATGTAATCCGGCTCAACTAAGTCATTGATACCAACAATTTCAATTTCTGGACGATTGATAGCAGCTCTGAATGCTAAACGACCAATACGGCCAAATCCGTTAATTCCAATTTTCATATTCTTAATTTTTATTGATATAATATTTAATTAAATTATGTATCGGCTCCTTGACCACGGTGCCAATACTGATATTAAATTCATCTGTCGCTACCTCCCGGAGGATATTTTCATAATTGAATGCCACCGAACCCGTAAAATTCACATCACTATCCGGATATTCCTTCATTAATGGCTTAATATAGGTTTTAATGAAAATACGTAATCCATTTTTGATCAACTGATTGATAAAGAGATGCTCTTTGTTTTCAAGTACAAAATCCGTAAATGAATTTAAGAAGTTAGTAGGTTGCGGTGCAATATACACCTTCTCCAAAATACTTTTCTTATCCAGGGTAAACTCTTTTTCCAATTTTTCTTTCAGATCGAGCGGGAGGGTGTCTGTCATATAGTGTTTCAGCAACTGCTGACTATTCCAGTTTGTCGCCCCTTCATCCGCGAGGATATAGCCCAAGCCATAGTTGTTCTCTATGATTTTCTTCCCGGTATAATAAGCCGCATTCGATCCGCTTCCAATAATGCCTACAATGCCTTTTTCATCCCCGAAAGTTGAAATAGCCGAAGCAATGACATCGTGGTCTACCTTGACCCTTGCGTTGACAAAGAAACGTTCAAAGACATTTTTGATTTTATCTTTGCGTTCCTTGGAGGAAGAACCGGCACCAAAAAAATAAATACGCTTAATTTTTTCAGCGTTATTGATCAGATTGGTGTTTCTATTTAAATGCTGTAGTATGGACCGTTCATCCTGAAGATAGGGGTTGATACCATTCATGCGAAATCCGGTGGTTATCCGGCCTTTGTCAGCCAACCGCCAGTCTGAGAATCGAGATCCACTGTATACTACTGCTATCATAGTCTGCTTTGCTTTATATTATAAAATCTCAGCCATTTCCAATAGATCAGGGCTAAGTTTAATTTCCTTGTTGCTGATAGCCTCTTCAATCGGTGTAGTTTTGATTTCATTACCACGGAGCCCCACGGTGATGCGTGTATTGCCTGCTAAAATTTCATTCACGGCAGCAAACCCCAATCGACTGGCTAATACGCGGTCAAAACTCGTTGGAGATCCACCACGTTGTAAATGCCCTAATATACTAACTTTCGTGTCGTAATGATCAAATTTTTCCTTTACTTTTTTTGCAACATAGTATGCACCACCATTTTGGTCACCTTCAGCAACAATAACAATGGATGAGGATTTCTTTTTAATCGCACCATCTTCCAGGTGACGGATCAGATCATCAATAGCCGTCTCTTTCTCTGGAAGCAAGATGGCCTCTGCACCACCGGCAATTCCAGCGTTTAATGCGATACATCCCGAGTCTCTGCCCATGACCTCAACAAAGAAAAGACGCTCATGGGAGGCAGCCGTATCTCTGATTTTGTCAATGGCCTCGATAACGGTGTTATTGGCGGTATCATAACCAATAGTATAGTCAGATCCGTAAAGGTCGTTGTCAATTGTTCCGGGAATACCTACAATCGGAATCTCAAATTCTTTGGAGAAGAAATTCGCACCGGTAAAAGTTCCGTCACCACCAATCACCACCAAAGCATCAATTTCTGCTGCCTTCAAATTATCGTAAGCGATTTTTCGTCCTTCGGTTGTTTTAAACTCAAGACAACGCGCTGTTTTTAATATCGTACCACCGCGCTGTATGATGTTGCTCACTGAGCGGGTATCCATTTCTTTAAAATTTCCGTCAATCAGACCTTGATAACCCTGATAAATCCCGGTTACCTGGAGGCCCTTATGTAGCGCTGTACGGACAACAGCACGAATGCAGGCATTCATGCCGGGTGCGTCACCGCCAGATGTTAATACGCCTATTTTTTTAATTTCTTTTATCACACTCTATATTTTAGGTTTTACGAATATAAGATTTTTATAGTGTATATTCTACACTTTGAATAAATTTTTCATTATTTTTTTGCGCATCACGTTTAGGAAGCGTATAATTGTTACAGATAACCCGATGATTAGTAGCCGATAAATTTAGCTCAGTATATTGCACATAAATAAATTTAGAAGTTTTGTATAGTAATTTTACCGTAGACTGTGTCATATTAGGCTTTCATGAAGGAGAATTAAAAGTTCTTTTGGCTGAAAGAAATGAATATCCTTTTAAGGATTGGTGGGCATTGCCAGGCTTTTTCGTGGATAATGACGAAGAAATGGAAGATGCCGTAAAAAGAATTTTGTATGAAAATACAGGTTTGAAAGATGTATTTATGGATCAGTTACATTCTTTTGCGGGCCTCAAACGGCACCCAAAAGGACGTATTCTCACCGTAGCTTATTATGCCCTTGTTCAACTTGATAATACAAAATTAAAAACAAAGCCTGTTACAAATTACATGAAACAGGCAAAATGGTTTCCGGTGAGAAATGTTCCTGAATTGGCATTTGACCATAAGCAGATTTTGGACCTATGTCTGGAAAGATTGCAGCGTCGTCTGGCCTATAAACCGATCGCTTTTGAATTGTTACCTGAAAAATTCACCCTCACCCAGTTGCAATTGGTATACGAGGGAATATTAAATAAAACATTGGATAAACGCAATTTTAGAAAGAAAATGCAGAATTACGGTTTTCTAAAGGAGCTGGATGAAGTTCAGACCGGAGTTGCTTATCGGGCGGCCCGTCTGTACAAACTGGATAAAAGAAAATTCCTCAAACATTTTCAGAATACTGTAGCGTTTTAATAAAATCTGAGTTATTAAGGACAAGGCAAACTTCTAAAGTTTGCCTTTTTTGTTGTCAACTAAATATCAAATTATTATCGATTTCAAAATATATTTTGTGCGAGATGTTACTTTTTATATTTTTGAACAATTTCTGATAAAAGTCAGAAAGTAGAAAGGAGTTTTTTGAAGAATGGAAGATAGAAAAGACCAGATCATTGATGCTGCCATAAGACGCTTTATGCATTATGGATTTAGTAAGACAACAATGAATGAAATTGCAGAGGATATAAAAATCACCAAGGCGAATTTATATTATTATTACTCGGAGAAGAATGCGCTTATACGGGACGTTCTTATACGTTTGACAGATGAGTATAGAGCGGAGGAGGAAAAGTTGGTTGCTGCACATACAGGGACAACTTATGATCTGATCATGAAAATTTTAGAGATGCGGGATGCTTTTGTGCGCAAGTATTATATGTTGCACATGAACGAGAACCTGGAATGGATTAAAGGGCTTTCGATGCAGGATTTCTTTCAGTGTCTTCATAATCGTGATGTAAAGGCGCTCTATGAAATATTTAAGGTAGGCGCGGAGAAGGGTGAACTCAACGAAGAACATTTGTATGAAACAGCGGAAATCTATGTGGAACTGATGAAGAGTCTTTCCTTGATGTGCAATATTTCAGATATCATTTCTGGGATACCAAATCAGGATCGTTTTGATGAAGTGTTACAGAAACAAAAACTGGCTACGAAGCTGTTTTTTAATGGTATAAATAAAAAGTAGATATAAAATTAGGACAAATAAATTAGGAATGAAAACAATCAGAATACTAGCCAGCCTTTTATTAGGTACGATGGTTTTCCAAAGTCATGCACAACAGCAATTAAGCCTAAGTGATGCGATCAAATTTGCTCTGCAGAATAAAGCTGATGCAAAAAAAGCGACACTCGATGTGCAGAATGCGGAGCATAAGATCGCTGAGGTTAAATCGGGGGCATTGCCACAGATCAATTTTACAGGGGGAATAACGTATAATCCCATGATTCAAAAAGTTGCATTGCCCGGAGAGCTCGTCGGTCAGCCCGGAACAACGGTAATGGCCGCTTTCGGACAAAAATGGCAATCAACAAATTCGATAAGTTTGAATCAACAATTGTTTAATCAAACAGTATTTACCGGATTAAAGGCAGCGAAAACCACACGCGAATTTTACCTGATTAATAAAACATTGACAGATGAACAGTTAATTGAAAAAGTAGCTAATAGCTATTATGATGTTTATCAATCCAAATTACAATTAAAAACAGTTGATAATAACTTAGAAAGCACGACTAAAACAAGAGACGTGATCGATGGTCTATACAAGAATGGACTGGCCAAGAAAATTGACTTGGATCGTACAAATGTAGCAGTTACAAATTTAAAAGCATCTAGGCAGCAGTTGATTAATGCAGTTGAACTTAAAGAAAATGCACTTAAATTTGTTATCGGTATGTCCATGGATGAGCAGATCGTCATGCCAAGCTCAACCTTTGAGACGGTTGCGTTAAATGCCGTTTATAATCCAATTGATGTTTCCAATAGAACAGAGATTCAGGTGCTGGCGAAGCAAAATGACTTATTGGAGCTCAATAAAAAAGCCGAGATTTCAAAATACTATCCAACATTGTCACTGACTGCCAATTATGGACGTCAAGGCCTGGGGCCAGTATTTCCTATATTTTCAAAGGCTGAAGGTGTAAATTGGTCTAGTTTCTCGGGAATCGGCTTGAATTTATCCGTTCCTATTTTTAATGGCTTCTTGACAAAATCCAAGGTCCGTCAAGCTCAGATTGATATTGATAAGCTTCAGGTCGATATCGCAGATACAAAATTAGCTTTAAGTATGGCTGCGGAAAATTCCAAAGTGCAAATCAAGAATACACTTCTGACGATTGAGTCGAATCGCAAAAACGTGGATTTAGCCAAGTCCGTCTTGGAGGATACAAACAATAACTACAAGAATGGTTTGGCGACGTTAACAGATCTACTCGACGCAGAGAAAGCTTATGCTGATGCACAAAATAATTTAAATACCTCTTTGCTTGATTATAAAGTGGCGGAAGTTCAACTTATTAAAGCAAACGGCAATCTCAAATCACTAATTAACGAATAATTGACTAATACAATATGAAACGCGGAATTATTACCCTACTTATTATTGCTGCTGGTCTTGCAGGAATATTTTTTGTGTTAAATAAAAATAAAAAGAAGAACGAAGCTGAGACTGCTGAAGTCGCCAAAACTAATGCGTCTATTGCTGTTCGTATCGATACCGCAAGGGTCACTTCGATGGATTTGCGTTATACTGCGAATGGAACCTTTGCACCGAAGCAAGAAGTAACAGTCTCTGCAGAAACTGCCGGTAGAGTAGTTAAGGTATTGGTTGATGAAGGATCACGTGTGAGTGCCGGGCAAACATTGGCGATCATTGAAGGGGATAAGCTGAATGTAAATGTAGCGAATGCTCAGGCAGCCTTTACCAATGCCCAGGCCGACCTACATCGTTTTGAAAGCGCTTATTCTACGGGTGGCGTTACCAAACAGCAATTGGATCAGGTGAAATTACAATATGAAAATGCCAAAAATAATTTAAAGGCTTCAAAATTGAATGCAGGCGATGTAACCATCAAAACTTCTGTTTCAGGAGTGGTCAATGCACGTAAAATAGAACCCGGAACTTATTTAAATATTGGAGCTGCAGCATTCGATATCGTGAATGTAAGCACGTTAAAATTACGTGTCAATGTGGATGAGAAAAATGTGGCAACGTTAAAAATCGGTCAATCTGTGGATGTATCGGCAAGTGTTTATGCTGACCAAAGATTCACTGGTAAAGTGACATTTATCGCACCCAAATCAGACGGAAGCTTAAATTTCCCGGTAGAAATTGAAGTCAATAACTCATCCAATCAATTGCGTGCCGGTATGTATGGCACAGCGATGTTTGGCGAGGGTGTTGCCGGCAATACTTTGATCGTGCCCCGTAACGCATTTGTCGGTAGTGTGAGCGACAATAAAATATTCGTTCTTAAAAATGGTAAAGCAATCGAAACCAATGTGAAATCCGGAAGAAATTTCGGCGATTATATTGAAATTTTGGGCGGTCTGCAAAATGGTGATCAAGTGATTGTTTCGGGTCAAATCAATTTGTTTGATCAGAGCCCTGTTGAAATTATTAAATAATGTTTACTGAAAACCAGTAGCAAATGAAGTCGTGGTTTCATTACCATTAAAAACAAATAATTCTAATGAAAATTACCGAAATATCGATAAAACGTCCAAGTATAATTATCGTATTATTTATAATACTCACATTAGGCGGATTGTTTTCCTATACTCAATTAGGGTACGAGTTAGTCCCTAAATTTGAGATCAACGTCATCACGGTGCAGACGGTTTATCCTGGAGCATCCCCCGCTGAGGTGGAGAGCTCTGTCACCAAGAAAATTGAGGATGCTATTTCATCCTTGGAAAGCATCAAAAAAGTAGAATCGACCTCGCTTGAAGGGGTGTCGATCGTTATGATTACCCTTAACAATGGCGCTGACGTCAACTTTCTGCTTACTGATGCCCAGCGGAAGATCAATGCCGTCATAAACGACTTGCCTGACGATGTGGAGACACCCTCCCTGTCCAAGTTCTCGTTGGACGATGTAGCGATCATGAGTTTGGCTGTTACCTCAAACTTGTCCGAGAAAGAGTTATACGATCTCCTGGACAATAAAATCCAGCCTGTTTTTGCACGTATTAATGGGGTTGCAAAAGTAGACATGATTGGAGGTGAAGAACGTGAGATCCAAATTTCTGTGGATCCAAAGAAAATCGAAGGTTATGGATTGACAATCTCACAGGTGCAACAAACTGTAGCGGCATCAAATTTGGATTTTCCTACAGGTAACGTAAGCACACGTGATAATAGGACTACAATCCGGTTAGCCGGAAAGGTTACCTCAATTGAGGAGCTTCGTAACTTGCCGATTACAACTCCGGCAGGGGTTCAGATCTATTTACGTGATATTGCAGACGTTCAGGATGGTATCAAAGAAATTGAAAAAGTAGCTCGTTTGGACCGCCAGAATACTATTTTGCTGCAGGTCTTTAAACAATCGGATGCCAATGCAGTAGCTGTATCCGAAGCGGTAAAGAAAACCATTGCAGTACATGATAAAAATGGAAAGGTAATTAGCGGGGTTGAGAAAGATTATGCTGCGCAAAATATTAAAATTTTGGTCGCCAATGACTCTTCTGATTTTACCTTGAATGCAGCCGACAACGTAATCCATGATTTGATGATCGCAATTGCTTTAGTAGGTTTTATTATGTTGTTTTTCTTACAGAGTTTGCGAAATGCTGCAATTACAATGGTAGCGATTCCGCTGTCGTTGATTGCAACCTTCATTGGCTTACTTTTGATGGGCTATACGTTAAACTTGATGTCACTGTTGGGTTTATCCCTTGTGGTGGGTATCCTGGTGGATGATGCGATCGTTGTTATCGAGAATATTCACCGCCATATGGAGATGGGTAAAAACAAGGTGCGTGCGGCATTTGATGGTGCTTCCGAAATTGGATTCACCGTTACGGCGATTACGTTGGTTATCGTGGTAGTGTTCTTGCCAATTGCGATGTCTACAGGACTGGTTGCAAATATCCTGGCACAATTCTGTGTGACCGTAATTATCTCTACGATGTTATCTTTACTTGTGTCATTTACGGTAGTTCCTTGGTTGTACTCGCGTTTCGGAAAACTCGAACATTTGAGCAAAACATCTTTGTTTGGACGCATAATCCATGGATTTGAAAGTGGTTTGACTGCGTTTACGCATTGGGTATCCGGATTGTTGGTATGGTCTTTAAAAACACGATTGACTAAACTGGCTACGCTAGGACTAGCGATAGGACTTTTGATTGCTTCATTTTCATTGGTAGTGAAGGGCTATATCGGTTCGGATTTTTTCCCGGGTATCGACCGTAAGGAATTTTTTATCCAATTGGAACTCGATAAAGACGCTTCCTTGGAAAAAACAAACTTATTGACGCAAAAGGCGGAGGCTTATCTTAAATCCAAGCCAGACGTTAAAGAAATAATCACTACGGTCGGACAATCTTCGGACGGTATGGCTTCCACTACAGGATCTCGTTATAAATCCGAAATCCATGTTATTCTGGACAAGGAGAATTTTGAAGGAAATTCCCAGGTGTATTCTGCAACCTTAAAACGTGAATTGGAAAATAAACTGATTGGTGCCAAAGTCAAAACTGTGAACGTTGGTATTATGGGAGCAGAGCAGGCGCCGTTGAAGTTGACCATCATTGGTGCCTCTGTCGAAGACGCGCAAGAATTTGCGGAGAAAGCTGCCGACCAATTGCGCAAAATTCCGGGAGCTGCGGGAGTAAAATTGACCTCTGAGGCGGGTAACCCAGAGATTAATGTGAAAATTGATCGCAATAAAATGACATCCCTGGGCCTGAATGTGTCGACTGTCGGTATGACTATGCAAACTGCATTTTCGGGAAATACCGATAATAAATATAGGGCGGGGGATAACGAGTATGACATTAATATCCGTTACACCGAAAGTGGTCGTGCAAATATTGACAATGTGCGTGATTTGAAGTTTATTAACAATAAGGGGGCTTCGATTTCATTGGAGCAATTTGCTAACGTTACTTATGGTTCTGGCCCAACTTTGTTGGAACGCCGGGACAAATCGCCAGCGGTGTCCATTCAAGGACAGGCAATCGGTAGACCGATGGGTACAGTAGCTCAGGAATGGCAGGCGCAGTTTGAAAAACTACCGCGCAAACCAGGAATCGTATTTATCTGGGGTGGTAACATGGAAAATCAAACCGAAGGTTTTGGAACTTTGGGAATTGCCTTATTGGCATCTATTATCCTAGTATATTTGGTAATGGTTGCTTTATATGATAGTTTTATCACTCCATTCGTTGTCTTGTTCTCTATTCCATTGTCATTTATCGGGGCATTATTGTTCTTGGCTTTGGGAAATCAAACATTGAATATATTCACGATTTTGGGTATCATTATGTTGATCGGATTGGTAGCCAAGAATGCGATTATGCTGGTTGACTTTGCTAATCACCGTAAAGAAGCAGGAGATACCACCCACGATGCATTAGTTGCAGCGAACCATGCCCGCCTTCGTCCGATTTTGATGACGACAATCGCGATGGTATTCGGTATGATTCCTATAGCGATCGCCACAGGTGATGGTGCCGATATGAATAGAGGCTTGGCCATTGTAATCATTGGTGGTCTGTTGTCCTCTTTGTTCTTGACGCTAGTTGTCGTCCCAGTTGTCTATTCAATCTTCGATAGTTTGCAACGCCGTTTCGAAAAAAAGGAAAAGACTGATTATGAGGCGCTCATGGTAGAAAATTACGACCATGTTGATGTCGCAGAACATTAAACATATATCAATTTTACAAAGGAAAGGAGGCTAAGTCATTGGCCTCCTTTTTTTTGTATTAAATTTAGGTTAATCAATCGATTGCATAAATATTTTTTATTACATTGCGACCGCATTAACAAAATATATATATACTTAAAATTGAGACAAGCATGTGTGGAATTGTAGGATACACAGGTTACCGTCAGGCGTATGGTATCGTCATTGACGGATTGAAAAAATTAGAATACCGTGGTTATGACAGTGCAGGAGTCGCACTACACAAAGGTGAACATGTCGATGTTTACAAAAAGACAGGAAAAGTCGTGAATTTGGAAGAATTCGTTTACGGTCAGGATCTTCAGTCAACAACAGGAATAGGGCATACACGATGGGCCACCCATGGTGAACCTTCTGACCGAAATGCCCATCCACATTACTCAAACAGTGGACGCATCGCAATGATTCATAACGGTATCATTGAAAATTATGCATCTTTAAAATCAGAATTAATTAATAAAGGTTATCATTTTAAAAGTGATACGGATACAGAAGTACTCGTTAATTTTATCGAAGAAATCCAATTACAGAATGAGTGCCCTCTGGAAGAGGCAATTCGTATTGCTTTAAAAAGAGTCGTCGGTGCTTATGTGATCCTTGTCTTAGAAGCTGGTCATCCAGATCGGATTATTGCAGCCAGAAAGGGGAGCCCGTTGGTCATCGGAATAGGCAAAAACGAACACTTTCTAGGTTCAGACGCTTCGCCCATGTTGGCGTATACCAAAGAGGTTGTTTATATCAATGACTACGAACTGGCGATTATTACACCCGAAGAGTTGATTCTAAAGAATTTGGGGAATGAACGTATCACCCCGTATATCCAAAAGCTGGATCTGGAGTTATCGGCTATTGAAAAAGGTGGCTACGACCATTTTATGCTCAAGGAAATCTTCGAACAGCCGGATACCATCTACGATTCTATGCGTGGTCGTCTGGATCTGCAGGCGAAACAAATTATTCTTAGTGGAATCGAGAAGTATGCGAATGAGATCAGCAACACCAATCGGATTGTGATTGTGGCATGTGGTACAAGCTGGCATGCCGGATTAATTGCGGAATATGTCATTGAAGAATTATGCCGCATCAACGTTGAAGTGGAATATGCTTCTGAATTCCGCTACCGTAATCCAGTGATCCATCCGGGAGATGTTATTTTGGCCATTTCACAAAGTGGGGAGACTGCGGATACCTTAGTTGCGTTGGAGAATGCAAAAAAACAGGGCGCGATCATTCTGGGCGTAGTGAATGTGGTCGGCTCGTCCATAGCACGTCTTTCAGATGCAGGCGCTTATACGCATGCCGGACCTGAAATCGGCGTGGCAAGTACAAAGGCATTTACGGCGCAGCTCACTGTCCTCAACCTGATCGCATTAAAAATTGCGGCGTTAAAAGGAACTATTTCCGACGAGCGTTTTCTGAAACTGTCGGAAGAATTGCATGACGTTCCCGGGAAAGTACAGTGGATTTTGGATACACAAATCGAAAAGATTCAACAAATAGCAAAAAAATATAAAGACGCGAGGGATTTCTTGTTTCTTGGCAGGGGCTATAATTTCCCGGTTGCCCTGGAGGGTGCACTAAAGCTAAAAGAGATCTCTTATATTCATGCCGAAGGTTATCCGGCAGCGGAGATGAAACATGGCCCTATTGCTTTGGTCGATGAAAACTTGCCCGTTGTTTTCGTCGCAACCAAAGATGCTTATCATGAAAAAATTGTTTCCAATATCCAGGAGATAAAAGCCAGAAAAGGGAAGATTATTTCCGTAGTTACCAGAGGTGACGCCGTTTCCGAAAATCTGTCGGATGACTTTATGGAAATTCCAGAGGCAGATGAGGTTATTGCTCCTTTAATCTCTGTTGTTCCTTTGCAGTTATTGTCTTATTATATTGGTGTGGAGTTAGGCTTAGATGTTGACAAACCTCGTAATCTCGCCAAATCTGTCACAGTAGAATAGGAGGCGCATGAGTGTATTAAAGAAAATACCTTTGGAGCATTTGGGATATGATTTTATCCCAAATGAATTTCTCCATGAAGGGCAGGATGAGTACACCCTGCGTTTTCAGCAGAATCCACGTAATGATTACCGTGATCTCACGGCAATTGAGGTTCAGGAACTTATTGCTAATGGTAATTGGTCGAGTGACTGGTCTAAAGTGAAAGTTTCGGCGATCTTTGATCCCAAGCAGGTTCAGGGCTGCAAATTCTACGGCTTGGTACGTATCGGAAATTTAAGCCCTAGTTACCTCGAATATCGAAACCTGCAGCTTCCCATCGGTTTATATCATTCGACCATTATCAGTTCGGATTTTGGCGATGATGTAGCTGTACATCATATAGGTTATTTATCCTATTTTATTGTGGGGAATGAAGTGCTGTTAAGTCAGATCAAGGAGATGGAAACCGGTAGCACAGCCAAATTCGGAAATGGTATTCTGCGGGATGGTGAAGAATCCGATAAACGCATCCAATTGGAGCTTTGCAATGAAAATGGAGCGCGCTCGGTTTATCCTTTCGACGGCATGCAAGCCGCCGATGTTTACCTGTGGACGCGAAATCGCCATGATCGTATGCTACAGCATCGTTTTGAAGAACTGACGGACCAAAAATTTGGTACACAACGTGGTTATTATAGTCAGATAGGGGATCGTTGTGTCATTAAAAATACATTCACAATCAAAAATGTGAAGATTGGTACCGATGCTTATATTAAAGGAGTAAGCAAGTTGAAAAATGTGACCGTCAATTCTTCCCCGGAATCCTATACGCAAATTGGTGAGGGTTGTGAGTTGGTCAATGGTATCATTGGTTACGGTTGCCGTATATTCTACGGGGTAAAGGCGGTACGTTTTATTTTAGCCTCTTACTCGCAGCTGAAATATGGTGCACGATTGATCAATTCTTATCTCGGCGATAATTCGACGATATCCTGTTGTGAAGTGCTTAATTCCCTGATCTTTCCGGCGCATGAGCAACATCATAATAATTCTTTTCTGTGCGCAGCATTGGTGATGGGGCAAAGCAATATGGCTGCCGGGGCGACAGTGGGGTCGAACCACAATTCCCGAGCTGCTGACGGAGAGATTATTGCAGGACGTGGCTTTTGGCCTGGATTGTGTGTAAGTCTTAAGCATAATTCGAGATTCGCCTCTTATTGCTTGATCGTCAAAGGTGATTTTCTGCACGAGCTGGATATTCAGCTGCCCTTCACGTTAGTGAGCAATGATGTGCAGCATGATCGGCTTTCGCTTATTCCGGGATATTGGTTTATGTATAATATGTATGCACTGGTGCGTAATGCCAATAAGTATGAAGCCCGGGACAATAGGCATTTTAAAAATCAATATTTTGAGTACGATATGTTGGCCCCTGATACTGTCAATGAGATGTTTGGCGGAATGGAAACACTTGCTTTTGCTGTGTCGGAAAGCCTTCAACACGAAGGGAATAAGACACGGGAGGAACATATTTTAGCCGGGCGTACCTTACTTGTCAACAATATTGATCTAAAAGATAAGACTATTGTTTTATCCGGAGCTGAAAATTCGCGCAGACCGACAGTGATTCAAAAAGTAGGTGAAGCTTATCATCTCTATCGTTCATTTATCAAGTATTATGGTGTACTGCACCTAATGGATGCACTGGAGGAAGGACGATCAATCGATGAAATCATTGCTAGCCTTGCCGGTGAAAAACGGACAAATTGGGAAAATATCGGTGGACAGCTTATCGAAAGTACTGCATTGCAGGCTTTTCTGAATGATATCAAATCCAAAAAGATAGACTCCTGGGATGATATTCATGAGTTTTATCATGAACGTAGCAAGGAGTATCTATTGGATAAGCGAAAGCATGCCTTATTGTCTCTGATTGAAATTCTGACTTTGGAAGGTGTGGAAATATCCGCAGATAAAATTGTATCTTTGTTGGATGAGGCTTTGAAGCACCGAATCTGGATAGGCGAGCAGATCTATAAATCCCGTGCGAAAGATTACAAAAATCCGTTCAAGAATATGGTATATGCCAATGATGAAGAGCGTGATATAGTTGTCGGGAAGTTAACAGAAAATTCTTTTATCAATCAACAGCAAAAAGAATTAGAGATATTTAAAATAAGGGTTGCAAATTTGAAAGGGCAATTTTAAAAAGAAAGGCTTCCGCTCGGAGGCCTTTTCTGTTATCTTTAATACCTGTTTTTTATCGGGAGTCAAATGGTGACCTGACCTATCGAAAACAGCTGGAGCTGAATAATTTATCCTGCGTCATGTATTTTATCCAATGGTTTACGTTTATTCTCTTTGATATGCTTAAAATGACTAGGGGTCAGTCCGGTAACCTTTTTGAATTGATTGCTTAAATAAGCAACGCTGGAATAGTTCAACTGATAGGCGATTTCGCTTAGTGTCAATTCATCATAGACCAAAAGCTCCTTGACATATTCAATCTTTTGGCTAATGAAATATTTTTCGATCGTCATGCCTTCAACATCCGAAAATAAATTCGAAATATAATTGTAATCATGGTAAATCTGATTACTTATTATTTCCGATAAATTAAGATTGGTATTGTTATGTTGGTTGCGGATTAAGTCCAGGACCAAATGTTTGACCTGCTCAATCAATACCGTTCTTTTGTCATCGATGAGTTCAAAACCGAGGGCGGAGAAGTTTTCGGCTAGCTGAGCCGATTGTTCCCGGTTTAATGTCTCTTCAATTTCGACCTGTCCTAAAGAAATATGTTTAATGTGAAGATTAAGCTTGGCCAATTCGTTTTCGACGACCATGATGCATCTATTGCATACCATATTCTTTATTGCGAGTTTCATCCGATTTTTTTTAATACAAGTTACAAATCCAAACCCAAAAATCGCAAATTAATCGGACATTTCTGTTGTAAGATTTAGGTGATATGTTGTAGCTTTTTGGTGCCTTCTGCCGAGCCATCCATACAGCCTGTCTAGCCGATGGAACTGCCATGCAGATCAACGTTAGGGATTAATCGCAATAGGGGTACCGATGGGAACGGCCTGATAAAGTTCATCAATTTCTGTGTTGGTTAACGCCATGCAGCCGAATGTCCAGTCTGTCCAACGTTGTAATTTCCCGATAAAACCCATTCCATTTCTTAAGCCATGGATTTTGATGTCACCACCCGCGGTTTTGCCCAAAGATCTGGCATAGGCGATATTCTGATCATTCGGATACGAAATCCCTAGGTTCTTGTGATATCCACTGTACTGATTTTTATCGTTGATATAATATAATCCTTCCGGTGTCTTTAAATCACCTTCGATTTTTTTAGCTCCAATCGGCTCTCCGCCCAGCGATATTCGGTAGGATTTGAGCAATTTGCCTTGCGCATAAGCTAATAGGATTCGTTTGGATTTATAGACCACAAGTTTGTCAACCACCGCATTTTTTGGTAAGCGGGGTTCAGGATAAAGGTTATAGACGGTAATCCCAAGAATCAATAGGAGGAATACCGTAGTAATGATTTTTAGCCAGTTGTGGCGATTTTTATTTCGTTTCATAAGAATCGCTGTTATCTAAATGGAACGGTTAGCATACATGGAAAACCCGGATTTATATCAATAGCCATAGCGAGGTGCCTTATGAGCAATCTGCTATGGCTATCTAAATTATTCAGTGATCTATTAAAATTCACGGTCGACATCCTTGTCTCCGCGGCCAGACAGATTAACGATAGCAAGTTTGTTTTTATCTTTCAATAGTTTGACCGCTAGGGCAACCGCATGTGAAGACTCGATTGCCGGGATGATTCCTTCTAATTTGGAAAGCAATTTATAGGCGGCGATCGCTTCGTCGTCCGTAACCGGATAATAGTTGGCCCGATTGCTGTCTTTTAAAGCGGCATGCTGTGGCGAGATGCCTGGGTAATCCAGTCCAGCTGATACGGATGTGGATGGGATCGGATTGCCTGTATCGTCAACAAGGCAGTAGGAATAGGTGCCCTGAAATACGGTCGGTTTACCAAACGATAGGGTAGCGGCTGTTTTAGGGTAGGCACCCGAGCCGCCGCCTTCACCGCCATTGATCTCAACTTCCTGATCATCCAGAAAACCTGAAAATAATCCAATGGCATTTGATCCACCGCCTACACAGGCAAAGATACTGTCTGGAAGGCGTCCTTCCTGTTCAAGAATTTGTTGTCGGGCTTCTTTGCCGATCACACTCTGAAAATAGCCCACCATTTTAGGATAGGGATGCGGTCCGACATGTGAACCAAGAAGATAATACGATGTTGGGTTTTCGACATAATACATCAACGCGGCGTCAACAGCATCTTTAAGTGTTCGGCTTCCTAGATTTGTTGTGACAACCTCAGCACCCAACAACTCCATCCGTTTCACATTCAAGGCTTGACGGGCGGCATCAATTTCGCCCATAAAGACCTTGCAGGGAATATTTAAGAGAGCAGCGGCAGTCGCGGTTGCAACTCCATGCTGACCAGCTCCGGTTTCGGCAATAATTTCCGTCGCGCCCATTTGTTTCGCCAACAAGATCTGACCGATACAATTGTTGATTTTGTGCGAACCGGTATGATTCAGGTCTTCCCGCTTTAAGTAGATCCTGGATCCTACATATTCACTCAGATTCTTTGCAAAATACAAAGGTGAGGGACGTCCTACATAGTGTTTGAGGATGGAGATGAATTCTTTTTGGAATTCTTCTTTCTGAACATGGCTGTCAAAAAAATCGGCTAATTTGTTTAACTGATTTTCCAGGACAGGTGGGATATAAGATCCACCATACTCACCATATTTACCATTGTATTGAAGCATGTTTTCGTTCGCTTCGACGGATGCGCACTTTTCTAGACTCATTTTAGGCTTAAGTTTCTTGTTGTAAATTGTTGTAAAAATTTTGCACTTTAAAGAAGCCTAAATATAGTAATCTTTGGAGTCTTTGAAAAAAAACAAGGTGATTTTGTTTATGAATCGAATTTAGCTTATTGTATTTGACTTATTTTTATCGCATATACAGTCCATGTGATTAGCGCTAATTGAGGAGTATTCACTCTTGATAGCAGAATAATTCGGGGCTGCTTCGCATCAGAAGGCAGGTGCCAGCAATATGGAAGCGGGATGGGTTTATGGTAAATGCGTGATAGACTCGGACTTACCACGGACTCATGTCGGATTTACTGCGGATTCATCGCGGTTAGAGGGCGGAGCATGGTAGGGACAGGCGGCTACCGCGGTCGAACAGAAGCTGAAGTATAACGATAAAAAAAGGCATCTTTCGTAAGAAAGATGCCGGCTATATATTGACGTTGCGAACTGTCTCAGATCGCCCTGTATTTTAAGCTTTTGGTTTTCGGAAGATAAAATAGAAACCGACCAAAATAAAAGGTATACTCAAAAGCTGTCCCATATTGAGCAACATGCTTTGTTCAAAGGCTTCTTGATCAATTTTAAAATGCTCCAACACCATCCGCGCACCAAATAATAAAACCATAAAAATACCGAACAATTTTCCTTTTTGACGATTCGGGTTCGATTTGAATAAGGAGCCGATAATAATAAAGATGATAATATAGGCAATGGCCTCATAGAGCTGGCCCGGATGGCGGGGGATATTGTCGTGTCGTTCAAAAATTATTGCCCAGGGCAAATCTGTAGGTGTCCCTACGATTTCCGAATTGAAAAAATTACCAATCCGGATCAACGCGCCGGCGATAGGTACCACCACTACCAATCGGTCCGCCAACCATAAAAAGTCAGTCTTTGTCTTGCGGCAGAAGAGGTAGAGAGCAACAAGGATACCAATGGCTCCACCATGGGAGGCCAATCCTGCAAAACCAGTCACCTGGAATCCGTTTTTATCCCATTTGAAAGGGAGGAAAATTTCCAGGATATGGTCTTTATAATAGTCAAAATCGTAGAATAGGCAATGACCAAGTCGTGCGCCGATCAGTGTGCCGAGGAAGATATAGATGGAGAGCTGATCCAGTTGCTCTTGCGTGCGGCCTTCTTTTTTGAAAATGCGCAACATAATAACATAGGACACAAAGAAAGCGAGGAGCCAACATAAGGCGTAATAGCGTAGGGCAAATGCGCCAAAGTTGAACATCTCAGGATCTACATTCCAATGTATTGCACTTAGTATTGAATTCATATTTTTTTATGTCTGTTTAAATTACTAAGGTAAAGATAAGGTTTAATCTTATTTTTCAATAAAATGAAAGTGAAATGTAAAAGGAATATTCCAAAAAACATTTTTACTTTTGCATTTCATTGAAATTTTCATATTTTGACGAAAGTAAATAGAAAAGGAAAAGATGGCTGAAAAGAATAAGAAAAAAGAACCGAAAACGACAGCAGTCGTAACAAAAGATTCGCTTTCATTTTTTGAAAAATATATAAACAATGCTTCACCCACAGGTTTTGAATGGGACGGTCAACGTTTATGGCTGGACTATCTGAAGCCCTATGTGGACGAAACTTTTGTTGATAATTATGGCACAGCGGTTGGCGTAATCAATCCAAAGGCTGCTTATAAAGTGGTGATCGAGGCCCATGCTGATGAAATCTCCTGGTTTGTCAATTACATTACAAAAGATGGATTGATATACGTGGTACGCAATGGTGGTTCGGATCATCAGATCGCACCTTCCAAACGGGTGAACATCCATACGGAAAAAGGCATTGTGAAGGCGGTATTTGGCTGGCCTGCCATTCATACACGTTCGGGCGAGAAAGAAGAAAATCCTTCCCTAAAAAATATCTTTTTGGATTGTGGATGCAGTTCCAAAGAGGAGGTGGAAGCTTTAGGTGTACACGTAGGCAGTGTGATTACCTACGAAGATACCTTTTCGATCCTGAACGACCGTTATTATATCGGACGTGCCCTGGACAATCGTGCCGGTGGCTTTATGATTGCTGAGGTCGCTCGTCTGCTGAAAGAGAATAAAAAGAAATTGCCGTTTGGATTATATATCGTAAATTCGGTGCAGGAAGAGATTGGTTTGCGCGGCGCTGAAATGATTGCAGATCGCATTAAGCCGAATGTTGCCATTGTGACTGATGTGACGCATGATACCCAAACGCCGATGATCAACAAGATCACACAAGGAGATTTATTTTCCGGAAAAGGGCCGGTATTGTCTTATGCTCCGGCGGTTCAGGTCAACTTGAATAAGCTGTTGGTGAAAGTTGCCGAGGAAAATAATATTCCATTCCAACGTCAGGCATGTTCACGTTATACAGGAACAGATACCGACGCTTTTGCCTACAGCAATGGCGGCGTTCCCTCTGCCCTGATTTCCTTGCCACTACGTTATATGCATACGACGGTTGAAATGGTGCACAAAGAGGATGTCGACAATGTGATCCGTTTGATCTATCAGACGTTGTTGAATATCGAGGATGGACAGGACTTTAGAACATTTACAAAATAGAATTTAGGATTATATTAACTTATCATTTAGAATTATTATGGAAAATAACCAAAATCAAAACGAATTGAGCATCGAGTTGACAGAAGAAGTAGCAGAAGGAATCTACTCAAATCTTGCGATTATCACTCACTCTAATACAGAATTTGTGGTTGACTTTATCCGTGTGATGCCAGGAGTGCCAAAAGCAAAAGTGAAATCAAGAATCGTTTTGACTCCAGAGCACGCAAAACGCTTGTTAGGTGCATTGGTTGATAACGTGAATCGTTTCGAAGCTTTGAACGGTCCGATTAAAATGGATGTAGGTGTTGCTGAACAACCTCAACAAGGTGGTGACCCAACTGTAGCATTTCCTTTCGGAACTCCTCAAGGTCAAGCATAGTCAATAGCATAATCTATCGATAATTAAGGTGCCAATAAAACAATTGGCACCTTTTTTTGTCTCCATTTGTGGTTACTGGGCTACCTTGGTATTTGGGCTTGGGCCCGACTTTTGCTATTTTTAGAGAAACTTATTTCAAAAGGAGATTTATATGGATATTCAAGTGCGCAACTTGACAAAGAAGGATTATGTTGATTTGAAGAAATCAATGGAACAAGCTTATGATGGTGTAGGGGATACCTGGTCAAAGGAAAATATTCAGGATCTGATCGAGATATTTCCCGAAGGACAATTGTGCGTGGAGATCGATGGGCATGTGGTTGCCTGTGCGCTGTCCATTATCCTCAATTCCAAAAAGAATAACATCTATGATAGTTATTATGATATTATTGATGACGGTAAATTCAGCAAACATAGCGATGACGGAGATACCTTGTATGGTATCGAAGTATTCGTCCATCCAGAACATCGTGCATTGCGATTGGGCCGGCGCCTCTATGATGCACGTAAGGAACTGTGCGAGCAGATGAACTTAAAATGTATCGTTGCCGGCGGACGGATTCCCAATTACCATAATTATGCGGACAAGATGAGTCCGAGAGTCTATATTGAGAAGGTAAAACGCAAGGAGATTTATGATCCTACATTGACGTTTCAGCTTTCAAATGACTTTCATGTCAAAAAGGTGCTGAAACATTATCTACCGGAAGATGCCGAGTCGATGGAATTTGCCACTTTGCTGGAATGGAATAATATTTATTACGAATCGGAAACCCGGTCGATCTCAACGACCAAACAGACGATCCGTCTGGGATTGGTGCAGTGGCAGATGCGTTTATTCGATAATATCGAAGCGTTCTATGACCAGATCGAATTCTTTGTGGATACGGTAAGCGACTACGGAACAGACTTTATTATGTTTCCCGAGTTCTTTAACACGCCATTAATGAGTCCATATAACGACCTTCCCGAGCGATTGGCAATGGAAAGGCTGGCGCGGCATACTTCCGAAATTATTGATCGGATCCAGCAATTTGCGGTTTCCTATAACGTGAATATTATTGCAGGCTCTATGCCACTGATGGAGAATAAGAAACTCTATAATGTTTCTTACCTATGCCATCGTAATGGTAAGCTGGATGAATTCAAGAAAATTCATATTACGCCAAATGAATTTAAATACTATGGTATGGTTGGTGGAAGTGAGGTGAAGGTATTCGATACGGATTGTGGTAAGGTCGGCCTACTGATTTGTTATGATGTGGAGTTTCCGGAATTGAGCCGTATTTTGGCTGATCAGGGCATGCAGATCCTATTTGTGCCTTTTATGACCGATACGCAAAATGGTTATATTAGGGTCAGGACTTGTGCACAGGCCCGTGCCATTGAAAACGAATGTTATGTGGCCATAGCAGGGTCTGTCGGCAACTTGCCACGTGTCAACAACATGGATATCCAATATTCGCAATCTGCAGTCTTTACACCATCGGATTTTGCCTTTCCAAATAATGCCATCAAGGCCGAAGCGACTCCAAATGCCGAGATGGTGCTGATTGCCGATGTGGACCTGTATGCTTTGCGGGACCTGCATGAATATGGCACGGTAAAAGTTAAAAAAGATCGACGCAAGGATTTATACGAAGTAAAACTTTTGAAATAATTGGCTGGTATTTTTGAAGAGCTTCAAAATATGCTTAGCTTTAATTATATTCTTAATCTAATAAAGTATGATACAAAAAGTCAAATGGGGAACGCTCTCTGTCGTCTTAATGATGTTGTCATGTCAGTCCAACAAGAGCAAGGAGAATCCGCAAGAGGTCAGAACCAATTTTTTTGATGTTTCTGGCATGGATACAACGGTCAGTCCCGGTGATAACTTTTTCCAATATGCGAATGGCGCATGGATGAAAAATACCCAGATACCTGCTTCTGAAACCGGTTGGGGGTCGTTCTATATTCTGGCAGATGAAAATTTGCAGAAATTGAAAATGGTGCTGGAAAATGCGGCTCAGTCCAACAGCAAAAAAGGTTCGGATCAACAGAAAGCCGGCGATTTCTATGCGAGCGGTATGGATACGGTGACCATTGATAAACTTGGTGCCAAGCCTATAGAGGGGACTATCCAAAAAATCAACGCATTGAAAAATATCGATGAATTAATCGCTTATGCGGCTGATGGATTCAAAGAGGGGGATGGAGACCTGTTTAGTTTTTATGTAGCTGCCGATGATCGAATCAGCACTAAAAATGCACTGCAGTTTTTTCAGGGCGGGTTGAATCTACCCGAAGCTAGCTATTATTTGGATCAGGATGACAAAGCCAGAAAAATCAGGGAAGCTTATCTCGCTTATCTGATTAAATTGTTTGGGTTGATCGGCGAGGGAGCAAATGCTCAAAAATCTGCCGAAGAAGTACTCAAACTGGAAACAGAAATCGCAAAGTCCCATCTGACTCCTGTTGAGTTGCGGGATCCGATTAAAAATTATAATAAGTTTGCGGTTCAGGATTTCCAGAAACAAACCCCAAATTTGAACTGGAAAGATATTCTCGGCCGTTTGGAGGTGAAGACCGACACGATTTTGGTGCAGCAACCTAAGTTCTATCTAGCGTTAAACAATCTGTTAAAATCGCAACCTGTAGAGGTTTGGAAAACAAAGTTAAAAGCGGATTTGGCAAATGCTTCTGCGACTGCGCTGAGCAAAGAATTTCGCGATGCAAAATTCGAACTATTTGGCAAAACCCTCAATGGGCAGAAGCAACAGAAAGAACGCTGGAAATTGATGGTCAGCTCAGCTGACGAAAACCTGGGTGAGATTGTTGGCAAGCTCTATGTGGATGACTATTTTAAGCCTGAAGCAAAGCAGCGCATGATGGAGTTGGTCGATAATTTGCAAAAGGTCTACAAGACAAGAATTGAAAAATTGGACTGGATGACACCGGAAACCAAGAAAAAAGCAATCGAAAAATTGGAAGCTTTTGTTAAAAAGATCGGTTATCCTGAAAAATGGAAAGATTATAGCGATGTAGAAGTTGCAAAAGATACCTATTATGCGAATTTACAATCTTCGGCCAAGCATGCTTATAAGGAGATGGTCGGTAAAATAGGCAAACCTGTTGACAAAAAAGAGTGGCTGATGACTACGCCGACGGTCAATGCGTACTATAATCCGCCATACAACGAGATTGTATTCCCTGCAGGAATTCTACAGTTTCCATTCTTTGATGCCAATGCGGATGATGCGATCAATTATGGTGCTATTGGTGCTGTCATAGGTCATGAGATGACCCATGGTTTTGATGACCAAGGGAGACAGTATGATAAGGCTGGTAACCTCAACGACTGGTGGACACCTGTGGATGCCAAACAGTTTACCGAACGTGCAAATCAGGTTGCGAAATTGTATGGAAGCTTCACCTTATTGGATAATCAACATGTCAATGGAGAATTGACCTTAGGAGAGAATCTGGCTGATATCGGCGGTTTGAACATTGCTTACGATGCGTTTAAACTGACCAAACAAGGGCAGGGGAATGAGAAGATCGATGGTTTTACAGGGGATCAGCGTTTCTTTTTAAGTTTTGCACAGGTATGGCGGGTCAAAAGCAGCGACGAGCGCATGCGTTTACGATTGAAGGTCGACCCACATAGTCCAGAGCAATTCCGTGTGAACGGCCCTGTCTATAATATGGAAGCATTTTATAAAGCATTTAATGTACAGC
>NZ_DLJD01000056.1:0-18326 GCF_002484085.1 Sphingobacterium sp. UBA7625 | reverse complement strand
TGTTAATATGACAAATATACTTATTACTTTCTTTTTTTATCGCTCACCAATAGCTCCTATCTAAAATAAGAACGGATCATCCATGCCATCTGTTCATGAGTTTCCATCAGTCCAGTGATAAAGTCACTGGTTCCGTAGTCTTTATATGACTCTGCAAAAGGCGTAATATTTCCGCGTAAAAATTCAATGATACTTTCGTGGTCTGTCAGCAGGTCTTTCATGTAGCCAAGGCCATCATTCGTCCTGTCACTATACTCGGTAAGGCGAGTCAGTTCCAGGTAGCTCTTCAGGGTTGCTGGTGCATAATGCCCGATTTTTCGAAGGCGTTCTGCAACGCTATCAATAAGTTCGTCCAACTGCTTGTACTGCTCCTCAAAGAATATGTGGTTTGCGTGAAAATTGTCTCCCGTAACGTTCCAGTGTGCATTTCGGGTCTTGATATAAAGGACAGTTTCATCAGCCAATAATTTTGCCAATTGTACAGCAACAGCATCTGTGCTTGCTTCGTTTATTCCAATGTTTGCTTTCATAATATGAATGTTTTTAGTGTTATTTTTCTAATGTAAATGACCTGGGCTATCGAACAAGAATAATTTTACCTGTGTGCGTCCCTTCTTCTAACAGCTTATGTGCTTGAATAGCTTCACTAAAGGGAAATGTCTGAAAAATGACCGGTTTGATTTTTTTTGATTCAAGCAACGGCCAAACGTTTTTCTTAACTTCAGCCGTTAAATATTTTTTAAATTCATACTCACGGCTTCTTAATGTACTTCCCGTGATAGTTAAGCGCTTGATCATCATCTGCCAGATATCCAGGTCCACATGACTGCCTGAGACAGCATTGATATAAACCAGTCTTCCTTCGGGGTTAAGGATATTGATGTTTTTTCGAACATAATCTCCTCCGATCATATCCAGGATAACGTCAACACCCTCCTGCTGAAGCTCTTTTTCAAAATCCTGCTTTTGATAGTTGATATAAAAATCTGCTCCCAGTTCAATGCAATGCTGACCTTTCTCATCAGATCCCACGGTGACAATAACGCGCGATCCAAGCGCATGTGCCAACTGAATGCCCGTAATACCAATTCCGCTGTTTCCTCCGTGTATCAAAAGAGTTTCATGAGGCTTTAATGAAGCTCTCTGAAAGACATTTGACCACACGGTAAAAACTGTCTCCGGTAAACTTGCGGCCTCGGCATAGGAAATACCCGCGGGTATTTCAAGGCATTGTCCTTCACGTACACTTACAAATTCAGCATAACCGCCGCCAGCAAGTAAGGCGCAAACTTTATCACCTACTTTAAAGTTTACCACATCTGGACCACAATCTACGATCACGCCTGCTACTTCCAGACCTAGTATGTCCGATGGCACACCGGCGGGCGCTGGATAATTGCCCTCTCTCTGAAAAATATCGGACCTGTTTAGTCCTGCTGCTTTTACTTCGATCAGAACCTCGTCCACTGTGGCTATCGGAGTTTCAAATTCTCTCAGCTGCAGTACCTCAGGGCCACCGTAGCTTGTTATTACAACCGCTTTCATATCAATCAATTTTTTGTTTTTAGATTTTCAGATCTTTCCCATTTAAGTTTATGCACAACTTCTTTCCCTTCTGAAAGGAAAGGCTTGCCACTTTCCAACAATAGATATTCATTCTCAAAATGTATGACTCTATTTTGTGTTTGACCTGTCCAGTTTGGAAAAAGAGAAATAAACATCGTATGGCTCAATGTCTGCTTAACTTCATCAGCAGTGAAAGGTCCCGAATAGGCCAGATAGGTAGAACCTTCCTGCATATATTCATCGGCAGTAGCTCCTGTCCAATGTTCATTTTCAAAGTTTTTTCGGTCAGGATTCATGATCTGCGCGGACATATAGCCGTCTTGGTTATACATGAGAAGTCCTTTAGGTGATTTACCCATGGGATATGAAATATCCCCACTTTCGATCGTAACTTCTATTAGTTCCACTAATACCCAGGTACCAATAAGGCGTTTAAATAATGTCGCTTCCATTTTTAAAGAGATTTTATAGGGCGCAAGCACGGGTTACGCCAATTAGCTGTTAAAAAGGTTGATTGTATTTTCCAATAAGGGCTTTGTTTTCGATACTTTTCGCGAAATTTGGTGTTTCCTCATGGTTGTGCGCATCTGAAGCCGCCTGTCTCGCTGCTGCCGCGTCGGAAAGATTGATTCCGTTTTCTTTGATATAAGCCAGCATCTCGGGAGTAGCGGTCGCATGGATCTCATTTGTATAAAGACAGGTATTCTCATCAATCTTAGTTGCTTTAAGCTCCCAAAGTACCTGAACTTTTGTACGACCTCCCTTAGTGATCGAATCCGAAATAGAAAGCATACGACAGTAATCAGGCTCGTGTACCACAGCTACATAATGCTGTACCATCAATGCGTCTCCTATCGTTTCCACATTAAGTGATACCGGTTCTCCGTCAAATGTCGTAGAAATCGCCGCGCCGATATGTTGGGTAGAGCATCTTTGGTATTCTGCGTCAGGTAGGTTCAATAACCAGTCTGCTATATTTACTTTTTCAATTGGGGCATTGATGATTGCTGTTACTGCTGAATGTGACAATGCGTTTTCTGGTGTCTGAATGATTTCCATAATATTTTTTTTAAAGGTTGTTATTGTTTTACTGATGTAAATTTATAAAGCTAATGCCTAAGTCCTAAGAGCAATCCATTAAAGAGGCAAATACTGTCGTTAAACAGGAGAGAATAATCGTTGGATGTTTTTTAGGTTTTTGAAAAATGGAAATGAGACTTATCCTGTCCTTACAAAGTCGTAACATATGTTTGAAACTGTAATTAGCTATGCTTAAAGCTAATATTTTGTTGGATACAGGATTAGGATTTACTCAAAATAGTGAGCCTTTAATATACAAATCTTTGGCAAAAGAAAATGTCCTCCCAACGCAGATTACAAAAATATTGATTTCACATTTACACAAAGACCATATTGGGGGTATTGGACATTTTAAAAATAATAGTTTTAGAGTCAATTTTCCAAATGCTAGCATTTACATACAAAATCGTGAATTGGATTTCGCCCTGACACAGTGGGACAACCCTTCATATAACTATAAAATTGTGAAAGAATTAGCACGACTAACCAATGTTATAAGGCTGAATGACAATTTTGGTAAAATAACAGATGAAATAACCTATGAAGTGTCAGGCGGTCACACACCATACCACTAGGAATTTCGGATTGAGGAAAATGACGAGACAATATTTTATGGAGGAGATAATTTGCCCCAAAAATATTATATTAAACTGCAATTAGCATTTAAGAATGATTATAACGGAAAAAGAGGAATGGAATTACGTCAAAAATGAGGGAAAATTGCGAAGATTGATAATTGGAAATTATTATACAATCATGATTTGAAAACGCTATTTAGTAGGATTTGATAACAGCCAAACTATGAGTTTTTTTATATCTCTTGTCCATTACTTGTTGCCAGCATTTGACTGATCTTGAGAATGGCCTGTTCTTCGTTTTGCTGTTTGATCTTTCTGATCTCCGGATTGCGGATCTGATCCAATACGGAGACGTCTCCCGCTTCTGCTTCAACAAGGTCATGAATAATGATCATTTTTAACAGACGGACTAAATCTACCTTCTCATCCAAAAGCGGCTCAATCAATATAGCATATTTAGTTACGTATAGAAACATTGATAATTGGTATAGTATTTTTTATGTCAATAAAAGAACCATTTACCTTCGTATCATTATTCGTAAACTAATAACATTTATCATGATTGAACAAACTAAGAATCTAGTATTGCTTGCTCTTATCATAGCAGGGCACAACGCCTTTGCCCAAACCGTAGAGTCCCGTCTATTGAAAAAAGGTACGCGAATAGATATGGTTGAATTTGATGCAAACAAAGTGCAAAACAAAACTAAAGTGCTAACGGTGGAATCTGTAAGTGGTAAAACATCAAAGGTCAGATCGGTAACGACTGAAAAAGGGAACGTTACTGAGAATAATCTTCAGACTTATCATTTCGAAAATGGCGAAGCGACATGGACAAACGACGCTGTCGATACAAAGACTAAAAGGCCTGCGATAATTATTTATCCAGCTAATATGCAAGCAGGACAAAAAATCAACAACGATGTAACTTTTGAACAGACAGGAACGACACCGGATGGGAAAAAAGCAACAGTGTCTGTTAAAATAACTGATCGTAAGGTGATCGGCAAAGAGAAAGTAACAGTAAAAGGTGGAACTTGGGATTGCACAAAACTGAGCTATAAATTTTCATTGGGACTCAAAGTTGCTTTTATAAATATCCCGTTTAATGTTGATGCTGTAGAATGGTACAACCCTGATGTTGGTGTAGTAAAGACTGAATATTCGATCAAAGGTGCATATGCCGGACATGCGGAAATTGCTTCAGTTCAGTAATTGAAGCTCTTCCATAATAATAACATTATCTAGGTATTAGGGAGCGTAAGTCGAACGAGATTTACGCTCCTTTTTCAATCCATAACATCCTATCGGGATTTATTCCTACCAAACAATAGCCATAATTCCGTTTATGGTTTATATGATTTTCCACTGTAGTTGAAAAACAATGCCTATAGATCTAGCTATTCAATGGCATGTAGGCATTTAAATATTCTTCAACTTTCTGCATATAGGTGATGTATTTTTTATCGTCATTTTGCAAGGCGTGTCCAGAATGTGGAAATTCGATATATTCGTGTGGTACGTGATGATCCTTTAGCGCTTTTATCAGATGTTTAACGGAATTAAAAGGACAGATTTTGTCATAGACACCATATGCACACACCGTTGGTACTGAATTTTGATTGATCCATTTAAATGCGGAGATCGGCTTTATACTGGCACGAGCTGCCAGACGACCTAATATAAAGGCGATAACAGCGATGTCAATCAGAATATAAATCCGTTTTTTAGAGATATCCATTTTTAATTTATTTTGTTTATTTAACTTTTTAACTCAATTTCCAAGATCGCGCCAGCTTAGCGTATATTTCTCATCTCAACGTCCTGCCAATTGCTATTATGCCTGATCTCTGCGTCAGTGCCGACAAATACTTTTTTAGCCTCGCTGTCACCGGTCAGGGTGTATAGGAACCATGCTGTCATATACCCATCTGCCTTATACAACATATGTCCATGGAAAGCATTTCGGCGTCTTGCAAGGATGCTTGGCGTATTGCCGGGCATCCTATTGAAGTTGTCAATTAATGACCAGAGCGGGGCGATCCCTGAATTTTTATCTTTACCATCACCGGCATCTGATGCACCGGTTCCAGCTACAGCAAAGTACGGCACCCTGATTTTGCTAACATCGTATGGCCACTGCAACACCATTGACAATTCATGTTTTGTGGTGCTGGCTCCGAATGCCGACCGGAACATACCGCTGTTGGGCTGTATTGTAATAGCATTAATAACTGCCACACCACCCTGAGAATGCCCAGAAACACCGATCTGTTTTGTATTTATTTTTTTGTAAAAAATGCTGTTTCTTTTATTATTTTCCGACAGAAGGAGATCTAATGATTTAGAAGTGGACTTTCCATTCCACGAATTTTTATCATCATTTCCTACTGCAACAAATCCCCATGAAGCCAAGTGTTTAAAAACTTCTTCATACGCAGCGCTAATAACACCGGTACCATTGGCAAACACCACGACAGGATATTGCTTGTTAGAAGTCTCCAGTTCTAAGGGATACCATATCTTCACGGTGTTAAAAGAAGTCTCATTGACTTGTATCTCTTTGCTCTTCACTTCTGAATTCTCAAATGATGTGTATTTACTTTCCATCCCCACCTTTGCTCCTACTTGATTTTGATATCCTTTCTGAACACCAGGGCCGAAGCAACTAACAATAAAAATACTTGAAATAAGCACTATAACAGGCAAAACGATTCTTTTAATCATACTATTCATGTTTTAATTTTACAATTAATGCCCCTCTTAATTGATAGCCTAGCTTATAATTTTCATCAAATGACGCTCCCGCGATCTTTGTCATATTGGCCCCAGCTTTTGTCCCTAGATGCAATTGGGCTTTGGTTTGTAATACAGTGAATATTATAAGAATTATATCGGATATCGTTCTCATGTACATTTTCTTTTTAAGTGTCATTGGAACGAAATTAATTAATAGTATTCCAGCAAAATTCGAAACTATACAAAACGTAATATTGACTATACAAAAAAATCAGCAAATGAATTTCAGATATGGGGATATCCTCTAAATCTGATAATATTCTTAAATCGCTATAATATCCACCTATAACTTTGGAAGTATATCCTCACGAAATGCCCGTCCGATTGCTATCTCCGCATCCGCAGTGATAATCATATTATTATCGAAAGAAACGATCTCATTGCGATTGACTACATTGCGTTTACTTACTCTTAAAAACTGATGCTGCGGAAGTTTTGAATGAATCGTCTTCAGGTTCATCCAAGTAATGTATTTGTCCTTTCTGGTGTAGATGATAACGTAATCCTTCAATGCTTCGATGTAAATAATATCTCGGTAAAATATTTTATGATTCATGCGATCAACACGGACCATGATATAATCATGGGAAGTACTTTCGACACTGGCTTTATAATTCAACAGCATCCGTCTATAGTTCTCAGCTTTTTGAACTGCTCTTTCGAAACGATCTAAAGCAATCGGCTTAACCAGGTAATCAATTGCCTCGACTTCGTAACTATCAAGCGCATATTGCGAGTAAGCAGTGGTGAAAATAACTAGGGTATTGTCGGGAATCGTAGCGGCAAGTTCCAGTCCATTGATGCCGGGCATTTCGATATCTAAAAATACGAGATCTACGTGGTTTTCTTTTAGATATTGATTCACTCCTACACTGCTTTTAAATGTCTTTAGCAGATGTAAGTTTTGACTTGTGGCAATAAGGTCTTCCATTCCTAAGCGTGCTACAGGCTCATCATCTATTATAATACAATTCATATGGGTAGCTTTAGGGTTGCTATATATTTTTCAGCATTTTCCATGGAGTTGAAATAGTAATTATCTCCATAAATCAGCTCAAGTCGCCTTTGGATATTGGATAACCCGATCCCACCGTCTTTCCTCGGCGGAGTGCGCAACTTTGGAATAGAATTGGTGACAAGGAAACAGAGCTGTGCATTCTTAATACGGATATCGATATCTACATATGAAGCATCCTGTGGATCTGAGCTATGTTTTACAGCGTTTTCTATCAAACTCAACAAAATATTTGGTGGTAGCTGAATCCCCTTGGTATCTTTCTCCATATATCGGAACGTATAGTCAAAATGATCGCGGCGCATTTTTTCTAAACTTAAATAGTCATCTAAAAAGCGTATTTCTGATGATAAATAAACTTTATTTGAGCTATTTTCGTATAACAAATGTCTCAGAAATCCCGACAGCTTTAAGGTGATCTGTTCTGCTTTGTCAGGTTCGCGCTTTATGAGAACTTTGATACTGTTGAGCATATTAAATAAAAAGTGGGGCTGTATCTGATTTCGAAGTGCCTCTAGCTCGCTTTCCATCGCCTTAATTTCCAAATAGTGCATTTTTTCATTATCCGAATTCCATTTCTGAAAGAATTTAATAAAAGTGGAAAGACCGATAAATGGAAGGAAGACAAAGACAGCAGCGCCAACGAAGTTAAGGGGGTGATTGGCCTCTGTCAATGGTTTTAAACGATATTGATCTATAAAAAACTCGTGAAAAAAATAGGATATTAAACCAGCCAATGCAATACAAAACAATAAGCTGAGAAGGTATATGATGAGATTGCCCCTGAACAAAATCTTTGGTATGAGCAGGTACAAATTGCTATAGAACAATCCCACGATAATCCAAAATCCAAAAATCCAATCCAAATTATCATAAATGCCCATATACTCACCCGGTGTCTTTACAATGATAAATAAGGTCAACAATATGGCATTAGCGATCAAATGCCGCCAGATCCTAAAATTCTTAAGACTGATAAATCGGAGTAAACTGTCTCCTTTAATTATCGTATTGATATTATTGTGACCTGATAGAGACATAAAGTAATGCTTTGAATAATTCCGTTGCTTAATAATGCATTATATCGGCATGCTGATAAAATACAAATTTATAAATTTATATACTATCTGGTTTGACTTAGATGTGCAGTTTGTATAGAAATATCAGCTTTTGATATAGTTTTAGCAGGCATATAAAAATTCAGCTATGGGACGATAAGATGGAATTCCGTCCGTTTCATAAAAAATAAATTTGTTTTTTTAATTCGGGATATTAAATTTGTCGTTGTAAACGAACAATCGACATATAGTTCCAGAAAGGCTTTTGAACCTATTAAAAACACAACAACAAATAAGTACAACAATCCAACAATTAATTTCTACAAAATCATATTCGGCAAAGTGATAGATGATGCTAATTTTGAGGATGAAAATTTGATTTACAAATTTTCCAGTGGTGATAAAGCGGCTTTTAAATCTGTTTTTGCAACCTATTATCCTGCGCTTTGTTTTTTTGCTAGCAAAATATTAGGAAGCCCTACTGAAGCTGAAGACCTCGTCATGGATGTATTTGCGAAAATATGGCAGAGAAAGGATCAACCAAAAGAAATTAAGAATATATCAAGCTTTTTGTATGCGTCTGTGAGAAATGCGGGAATTGATCTGCTAAGAAAGGGTAAAAAGCAGCTTTTCGTGGAGGGTATTGCTGAGGTGGCAGAACTTGACATAAATGAAGTGTTGGAAGCCGAGGCAGTTTACGCTCAATTGTTGAAAAAAGTCTATGAGCAAATAGAGCTATTGCCTCCACAATGCCAGCTGATCTTTAAAATGTTGTTTCTAGAGGGGCAGTCCACACAGCAGGTGGCCGAAAGGCTAAAGCTCTCGGTACAGTCTGTACGTAATCAGAAAACAAGAGCTATTGATATCTTAAAATTAAAAATAGATCCAAACCTTTTATATATCGTCCTAATCCAATTAGCCAGTAAAAGTATACATTTACATTGATCAGCCTATTTGCATGATCATAACAAAATCGAATAAAAAGTAAATTTCTTTTGGTTGTTTTCGACATTGTTACGTCTTACTCATAAACAGACAGCAATGGAACATTTACCTGACTATATAGCCCACCTTATTTGGCTTGACCTCCAAAATGGTCTAACCAATAAGCAGCGCCAGGAACTGGATAATTGGTTAAACGAAAATCCATATAACAGGATTATCATTGAAAGAACCAAAAAGCAGGAAAATCTTTCCAACGATTTAGCAATATATCAAAATTTTAATGCGGATAACGCCTGGAAACAATTTGAAAATAATTATGTAATTGCTCCAAAGCCAGCCATCAAAAAATTAACACCTCAACTTGTGAAATGGGCAGCAGCATGTATTGTTGTATTTACAAGCGCTATCATAATCTACCTTAATAATAAGCAGGAAAAGAAGTATACTGTGAATACAAAGACGGAGATTGCCCCAGCTATGAAAGGTGCACTTCTAACTTTATCGGATGGTAAGAAGGTCTTGCTGGATACGATAAAAAACGGCGTCATAAAGCTTGGAAATGGTTCAGTGGCAGAGGTTGTAAATGGACAATTGGCTTATAGACAATCGGACAACCAAAACGTAATCAATAGTATCTCAACGACTTCAGGAAGACACTACCAGATGACATTGGCTGATGGCACCGGGGTATGGCTTAATGCCAATAGCTCCATTAGCTTTCCTTCCGACTTTCGGGGATCGACAAGAAATGTAAAAATTATCGGCGAGGTCTATTTTGAAGTCATGAAAGATAAAAATAAACCTTTTATCGTGGAGGCTCCGAATGGTTTAAAGATCGAAGTAACCGGTACCAAATTCAACTTAAACACATACGCCGATGAAGATACCTGGAAGACGACACTGATTGAAGGTCGGGTCAATGTACATTTGGATGGTAGATCCATGGCCCTAATACCCGGAGCACAGGCAAGGGTTAACAGGGCGAAAAAAAATATGACGATCGTCAGCAATATTGACCCCCAACAGGCAATAGCATGGAAAAATGGCCTTTTTAATTTTGAGGGCTCCACCCTACCCGAAATCATGCGCGAGATCCAGCGCTGGTATAACATTGGCGTTGATTATAAAGGGCCATTGCCCAAAATCGACTTTTTTGGAGAAATTAACCGTAATGAAAGCCTTGACGACGTCATACGTGCACTACAGGAATCGGGGGTTAAACTTAAATTGGATAAAGAAAGGAGGTTGATCACTGTAGAAAGATAAATACTTAATCCTAAGCTTAATACGTCAAAAACCGGAAGTGCGCGAACACTTCCGGCAGCAAATAGGCGTCAATAAGAATGCTCACACATTTTTACTAACCTAATTATTATCAAAAATATGCAAAATTATCTTAGAAAAGGTAATCATCTAAACCTCTCTGACTGGCTCGGGAGTAAACGAACCAACTCCCTTATCAGGCGCGTGGTCCTCACTCCTGCCCTCATGTTGAGTATATCATCTGCTTTCAGCCAGCAGATATCGCTTAATGCAAGGAACATGCCGATGAAAGAGGTATTCTCCGCAATAAAAAAACAAACTGGTTATGCGGTATTCGGCAATCTCAAATTATTGGAAAAAGCTAAGCCGGTCTCAGTCACCGCAAACAATATGCCTCTGGAACAATTGCTCAAACAGATCTTCGAGCAACAAGCCATAGGCTACCGTCTTGGTAATAAGACGATATTTCTGTCCGAAAGACCAAATGATCATATGCAGAAAATCCAGGGTGAAAGTCAAAAGTCACAGGATAAAAATCTGTCAGGAACAGTATTGGATTCCATAGGAGGTCCGCTGCCCGGCGCTAGCTTAATATTGACCAATAGACCCGAATCTTATGCAACTAAACGGGACGGTAGTTTTTCCATTCAGGCCTATGAGGGTGATGTGATTGTATTTACTTATATGGGGTACAAAAGTAAACAGATCACCGTTACAGCAAAAATGTTGATGGGAAACCAGCTCATAGTGCAGCTAAATCCGCTCATTAACAGTCTCGAAGAGGTGAAAATTTCGGTCAATACAGGATACCAAAGTCTTGATCGTGAACGAAGCGCCGGTTCGGTCGCAAAACCTGACATGGAAATTTATAATGATCGCGTAGGCTCCATGAATGTGATCCAACGGCTTGACGGTCTGATTCCGGGACTCACCGTAAATAATGCTCCTGGAGCTGATCCGTTTCAGATTCGTGGATTGAGTACGGTCGGAAGTACGGTCAATATCGGTGGATATGGGGTCTCTACAACGAGTAGATCCCCACTGTTTGTTGTAGATGGCGTACCCTATGAAGACATCGAACTGATAAACCCGAATGATGTGCTTGATGTCAATGTATTGAAAGATGCTACTGCATCATCAATTTGGGGAGCACGTGCAGCAAACGGCGTAGTCGTCATCACGACAAAAGCTGGTAAAAAAGGAGCTAGCAAATTGAAAATCGACTACAATTCATTTGTACGTATACAGGCGCGCCCCGACTTAAGCTATTTACCTGTCATGGATAGTAAAAGTTACATACAGGCAGCTAGGGAAACATTTGATGCCACTATAGTACCCTGGGCAACAATAAACGGCGGGACTTCCCCTATCGTGGCGCCGCACGAACAGGCTTTATACGATTTGAGCCGTGGCCTACTGACGCAGACGCAGATAGACGCCAAGTTAGATAGCATGGGAAGAATCAGCAACACAGATCAAATCTCTGAACTCTTCTACCGCAATAATATTGTCACGAACCATTCGCTAGCAGCCAGTGGTGGTACTGATAAATATTCTTTCTATGGCTCTTTCAATTATACGGGCAATAAGAATAACGGGAATAGACCGGATAATTCAACCGATACCTACAAACTTAATATTAGACAGGATTTTAGATTTAATCCCCATATTAACCTATACTTGGTCACGGATATTACAAATACCGTGGGTCGTAACAAACCTTACCCGACTTTTGATGCAAAGTTTAATCCTTATCAACTTTTTCAGGATCAAGCAGGAAATAACCTAGATCTTTCATGGCGTTACATGACCGCTGAGCGCAGAAGAGCGCTTGAAAATAGCGGAAAAATAGATATGAGTTATGTGCCCTTAGATGAGCCAAACAATGGCTATACCAATTCAAATGGCCTCGCGGTGAGATTAAATGCCGGGCTGCGTGTCAATCTCTACAAAGGACTACGGTATGAGGGAACCTATAGCTACACCAAAGCTAAAAATGATACCCGGCAATTTGAAGGACAACAGGCATTTGATGTGCGACGAGAAGTACTCAGCTATACGGTGGTGAATCCCAACACCGGCCTTCCTATCTATTACCTGCCTGAAACCGGTGGAAGATTGACTACCGATAACAGTTCCCGGGAGGACTGGACGATTAGAAACCAGTTCGTTTACAACAAAGATTGGGCGGATAAATTTCATCAATTGACTTTTCTTGCGGGAAATGAAGTACAGTCTATGCGTACCGACAATATTTATAACCTTACACGGGGGTTTAACGATGAAACATATACAATACAGCCGGTCGATTACAAGAGCCTGGCCGCAGCTTATCTGACTGGGACGCTTTATCCCTCGACTGGAGGTTCTGGGTATTATTATCCGGATACCTATCGTGCACAGCGGCTCGATACCCGACTGATCTCATACTACGCCAACCTGGCCTATAGCTTTCGGGAAAAGTACGGTGTAAATGCGAGCTGGCGTATCGATCAATCAAATTTGTTTGGTAAGGATAAGTCTGCACAGAATAAACCGGTGTATAGCGTGGGTGCCCTTTGGAATATGAGTAAAGAAGAGTGGATGAGGGAGCTAGATTGGATTAATGAAGTTAGGCTACGGGCTACTTATGGCCTTACAGGAATATCGCCGGCGGCGGGAACGGCCTCCTCGAGTGATATCTTGCTTGCCCTATCTCCCAATGGGTATTCCGTACCGGGAGGCGTGATCTATAGAATTAATAGTCCAGCCAATCGCTCATTGACTTGGGAGCTCACAAAAACGAAAAATATAGGCATGGATTTCCGCTTATTTAACCAGCGGGTATCTGGTACTTTTGACGCATATTGGAAAAAAACAGATGGCTTATTGGATCAAATGCTAGTAAATCCATTTGCGGTAGCAATTTCTCCCACAGTATTGGGGAACGCTGGTGAGCTCACAAATCGTGGTGTGGAACTTTCCTTAAACACTGTCAACGTAAAAACGAGAGACTTCACCTGGAGAACATTGATCAATGCTGCCTTCAATAAAAATAAGATTACAAAATCGTACAACCAGAGTAGCGTAACCACTGGCAATGCGAAAATAATGGAACAGAATCTGCAGGGCTATGCCGCTTATGCAATGTTTGCCTATAATTACGCTGGGCTCAATACAATAGGTGACCCGCAGGTCAGGCTTGCGGATGGGACACTTGTCACTGCACCGTATGTGACGCGTGCTGAAGATATCATTTTTACTGGAACTAGTCAGCCAAAATGGTCTGGTGGATTTAGCAATATGTTTCGCTATAAGGAATTTGATCTACAAGTAAACATGGTATTCAACGCTGGGCATGTAACCCGTAGGGATGTTAATCAAAAATATGCAGGTGTAAACGCAAGTTATAGCAACTTCCATAGAGATTTTGCAGACAGATGGAAGGTGGCAGGCGACGAATTGAAAACAGATATACCTGCCTTTGTACCGACTGAAAGTGTGTCTACGAGCAGACGGAGTGTTTACTATTATATTCTGGGAAATAACAATGTGATCAATGCGTCATTTATCAAGATAAGAGACTTGACACTAAGCTACCGATTACCCAAAACTATGCTGGACCGGATTCACTGTAATGAACTACGCATATTTGGACAGGTAGGAAATATCATGGTATGGAAAGCCAACAAATATGGTATCGATCCAGAATTTCAGGGTTTTAATAATAATGGAGGTGTCAGGACACTCAGACTTGGTCAGAATAGTCTTTCATTCGGTGTAAACGTATCATTTTAATTAGTCTCGTATTATGAAAAAACAGATCAACTATATTTTGTTACTATCACTTTCCGCAAGCATTTTATCCTGCGGAAAAAGCTTTTTAGAAGTCGAACCCAAAGGGAGCCTAATCGCTAGCAAAACGACTGAATATGAAAACATGCTCTATAATTCACTCTCCGTGGGCTTTGATGCACCAGCATTAATACTAGGCGATGACGCAACTGTACTGGACACTTATTTTGGTGCTTCTCCCGTACCTTTGCAAAGACTCTTTCGCTATCAAGCCGATATTTATGAGCCAGAGGCCACCGCAGACGAATTGCTATTACCGATTCGGAATATCTATCTCTACAATAAAATTATTAATGAAGTGATGGATAGCGAAGGCGGAACCCAGGAAAGTAAGCGTAGTATTCAAGCTGAAGCAAAAGCATCACGTGCATTCTTCAATCTCTACCTGATAAACCACTATGGAAAGCCTTATCACTCAAGTACAGCTTCTGTAGATCTTGGTATTCCACTAATCACCCAGGCTGATGTGGCACAAAATAGCTTTATGCGGGCAACTGTGCAACAGGTATACGACAATATGATCAACGACCTTAAGGAAGCTATACCTCTAATCCCCGTAAACGTACCCAATAGGCTTAGGATGTGTAAATCAGCTGCGGAACTCACATTGGCGAAGATTTATTGGTTTATGGGTAGCTATGATCAGGCATTGACACTAATTAAACAGGCGAAGTCTCATATGCCTACAAGCTTTGAAAATTATATATACAATTACAACCAAACCTATGCCGCAGGAACATGGACTGTGGCCTCCGGTATTCAAAATAATCAAAATCTACTGGCAAGAACAAGTACCTCATTTATGACAAATAGTTCGAATAATATGTTATTGGCTCCCTGGGTTGCTAAACTATACAGTAAAAATGATCAACGGCTTAAATCTTTCAGTACACGCCCGTATCTGGGTACAGCAACATTCCCCATTGAAGGAATGAGTCGAAGGATAGGTCCCTTTGGGGCACAAGCACCACAGGGTGTGTATCTGCCAGANNTGATGCAGGCAGAGTGTGAGGCTAGAACTGGAAATATCGCTGCTGCCACATCAATATTAATCGCCTTTAGAGAAAAAAGAATGCCGGCAGATGAAGCTAAAGTAGCGGCGATGGACAATAGCAACCTGATCAAGTTTATCGTAGAAGAACGTGTACGAGAGTTTGCCCTGTATGGTTGGCGTTGGTTTGATATGCGCCGGCTGTCAAATGACCCGCTCTTTAAGGATAAAGTATATGAGCATTATGTGTATGGTGCAAAAGAAGGGAAAGTTGTTGAAACGATAAAACTACCGGCAGAACGCTTAACACTTAGGTTCCCACTCGGTGTAATAGCCCGAAATCCTGGCATGGAAAACAACCCCTAGTAATTGCTAAATAGTAAAATTTATTGGTTATGCTGACTACCCTGGTGGTAGTCAGTTCATTTAAACTGAACAAACAATATGAAAAATATATTGATGGGCTTGCTTATTTTGTTTTTTTGTAAGTATGGCTACACACAACAAAGCTCAAACCAAATTCGATTGAAAGCACTTTTTGAAGAGAAAGACAATGCCAAACTTAAATCTGCATTAAAAAGTTATATGGATAGCAAAGAAGAGTCAGACCTGATTGTCGCTGTAAATTATTATACCTACAAGAGCCTACAGCAGACAGCAGACTCCCTAAAACAGATTGCTGTCGTCAGATTTCCCCAAGGAGATTTCGCCTATAACAAGGCGGTTGAAAGATTTGAATCATTAAGTTCTTACAAGGAAAAGATCGCATTTCACCAACAGGTAGTTAAAGACTTTCCTGGACGTGACTTTTCAAGTTTCAATGGCATGCTCGTCCTTGAAGCGATTGAAAACAGAGATTGTGCCGTAGCGACTAGCACTTTTGCTAAAATTACGGATACCTCATATACCCACTATCTCATCCCGACCATCTGCGAGAGGCTTATGCATGGGAAAGAATCAAATGACGAATGCCTAAACGCTTTTCTCAATAGCCTACTCGATCAATACAGGCACATGCTTAAAGGCATGATACTATCAGAAAATGTACCAAATATCACTCTCAACGATATCAATGGTACCCCGGTCTCACTCGCGGCATTTAAAGGAAAAACTGTGATACTAGATTTTTGGGCTACTTGGTGTAAACCTTGCCTTCAGTCATTTCCCGGAATGCAGGCAGCACTGGACAAGTATAAAAATGATCCGAATATCGTATTTCTCTTTATCAATACCGCCGAGCGGGGAAATGACGATCCTAGGCCAGCAGTAAAAAAAATAATTGATGATAAAAGATATACTTTTCGTGTACTCATGGATAAGAGGGATGAGATAAGCAAGCGATTTACCGCACTTGAATCATTTAAAGTTACAGCTCTGCCAACAAAATATGTTATTGACAAGAATGGCCTGATTCGCTTCAAACTGTCTGGTACCAATGGTGGAAGTCAATTCATACAGGAAGAAATAAAAATGATGATCGATGCAATTAATTAATACAATGAAAACAGAAAAACGATTTCAACGAATGGGATTGCTATTTTTAATGGTAGTGATTCTTCTTAATATGCCAGCTTATGCACAGGACAATAAAATCGGGCTTAGTATCGGCGATACGGCTCCCCCACTCGTCTATGCTAAAGTACTCAAGGGCGATAATGTTAGCCTGTCAGATGATAAAATAACCATATTGGAGTTTTGGGCCACTTGGTGCGTGCCATGCATCGCAGCAATGCCACATCTTTCCGAGTTAGCCGACAGATATAACGATGCCGTTAATGTAATCGCTATCAATGTGATGGAACGGACCGGCGATCAGCCTTACTCAGTGGCTGTACCGAAAGTAAATGAGTTTGTTGAGAGGATGAATGACAAAATGCGTTTTACCGTTATCGTTGACGACGATGAAAAAAATATGGAAAAAAAATGGCTGTGGGCGGCAGGCATAAATGGAATTCCTGCCACGATCGTGGTGAAAGACAAGAAAGTATATTGGATAGGTCATCCCATGTTTTTGGATAAAATACTGGAAGAAATAACGAATGGCTCATATGACCTCCCTGAGCGCAAAAAGGAGTATGAGAAGAAATTCGTTGCGGAGCGGAAGGAATCGAACAGCTTTAAGGATAACATGAACGCGATTGAACATGCCATAGCGTCTAAAAACTTTCAAGAAGCTATCGCGCTAACGGATAAGTTTTCAGCACAGGTGCCCAACTCGTCTTACGTTTACAAGCAGCGTAAACTCCAAATTCTGATTGCATTTTTTAAGGAGAAAGATGTGTTGAATTATTTAAATAATACGCTTAAAGAAAGTAAAAAAGACGCATCTGCTCTGGCGGCGTTTATAGCCATGCAAGAAAATATTTCAAAAAGAATCAATACGCGCGCTGCCGAAATCATTGATAAATATGGTGATAAAAACACATATTATCTAGATTGCCTTGCAAATCTGCAGGGTAAAACCGGACAGTTTGAACAGGCGTATGAAAATCAGCTTAAAATGCTAAATCTATTAATAAACGCACATAAGGAAAGGCCGGACGTTGTCAGTGAAGAAGTTATCGAAAGTAATAGAGAAAAGGTTAACAATTATAGGAAACTCCTAAAAAATAGATAATACGGCGAATTAAGATGGGACGGAGTTGCGGAAGTTTAAGCATCTACAGATCTCTCCCAATAATTGACATGGAAACAAAAATCTTATTGCGACAATCGACTTCTGTCTGCCTTTCCTTGAAATGGTGAATCGGTCATGTAGTAGCGGTTTTTTATTCCATTTAGCTTCAGATAAGTAGGTCTATTGCACCTACTTATCTACCTTTGAATAAATATATTAATGCCGATGACAACATTGGCAGCTATTGAAACATTGGAATTTCCCATGGTTACTATAACAGCATGCTACTTTTCAATCTGGCAAGGTTAATACCCAAGCCTAATATAATTATTTATTCTGAATTAATATGTTTGTCAATATTAACTATGTAGATTATTACACACTTTGTAAGGCTAAGCTAGTGGTTTATAAAGTGGGTTGGTTACGGGAAACCATAAGTATAATCAAATCAACATAAACTATTTATAATCGCTGGCCCGTAGCGGGTATTTATAGGGATACTTACCATACACATCAAAATAAGGGGCAAGTTCTGTTTTTGGCAATGCTTCGCTCAGCGCAGCACAAAATGCTTCTTCAT
>NZ_DLJD01000013.1:0-12733 GCF_002484085.1 Sphingobacterium sp. UBA7625 | reverse complement strand
AATTTAAATGCGTTGACCCTGCCGGATAGGACTATTTTTAAGTCATTTAGGATTATTTTACTTATGATCGAGCTTATAGCTTTGTATCATTAACATAAAATGATCAAAATGAATATTTTAAAACCTTATTTTAAAAACGGTTTTCAACTAACAAACCGTATTGTAATGGCACCTATGACTAGGAGCAGAGCGATCGATAACATACCAAATGATCTAATGGCAACCTATTACAAACAAAGATCAGGGGCGGGACTTATTATAACTGAGGGGACGGCTCCGGTTCCCGATGCTCTCGGATACCCCCGAATCCCAGGAATTTTTACGGAAGAGCAAATTGCTGGATGGCGTAAAGTAACCGAGCAGGTGCATAGTAAAAATAGCAAGATTTTTTTGCAACTCATGCATACAGGGCGTATTGGGCACATCGATAACCTTCCTCCGGGAGCACGGCTGGTCGGCCCATCTGATATCAAAGCCGTCGGAGAGATTTATACAGATTCTAAGGGTAAGCAGGAGCATTCTGTTCCAAGCGCTCTTACCATTACTGAAATCGAAAAAGTTGTGGAAGGCTTTTCTACGGCTGCTATAAATGCTATAAAAGCTGGTTTTGACGGTGTAGAAATCCACAGTGCCAATGGGTATTTGCTGGAACAATTCCTCAATCCAAATGTCAATATCAGAAATGATAAATTCGGTGGGGACGTGATAAATCGGTCGAGGATTATACTAGAAATTGCAAAAAAAACTGTTGCAGCTATCGGCAAAGAAAAAACGGGTATTCGGTTTTCACCCTTTTCAACTTTGGGAAATCTTCAGCCCTATGATCCCGAACAAGTCCATGATACTTATGTTTATCTGGCTAAAGAATTAAATAAGCTCGGTATTTTGTATATTCATTTTGTTATGTCGCCTAATATCCAGGAAAAGACATTGCAAGCTATTCGTACCTCCTTTGAAAATACAATTATCGCAAGTTCGGGTTATACAGCAGAAACGGCGGAGGCTGCACTTTCCAATGGCTTCGCCGATATTGTTGCATTTGGAAGAGCTTTTTTGTCAAATCCAGACTATGTAAAGCGCATAGAAATGAATGCACCGCTTAATCAAGTTGATTTTTCTACCCTTTACACAACTGGACAAGAAGGTTATACAGACTATCCGGTATTGGAGTAGGTATGAGTAACTACTGTTTGATGGAGATTTCAGTCCTTGTGATCATCGGTTTACGTAGCGAGTCGACCAGTATTTATTCTCGTCACAAATTATCAATCGTCAGGGAACTTTACTGTTTAAAGTTTACAGATACATACGGGACTTTTCAATTAGCTATATAATTGTTATTGCAGAGGGTTTAACGATTGATGCTGACCCTCTTGCGCTTTTTTATTTTTTATTTGAGAAGCCAATCATTCCCTTATCGCAGTTTCGTCTTTTAAGATTAGGTCTGCAATTTCGTCTTTCCGTTTAAAGCTTACGCCTTTGTGCTGCTGCATATAACGGATAATCTGTTCAGTAGCATTCACCATTTGCGGCGTTCCGCCGATTCTGTCATGAAAACTGATCGACAGTTGTCTACGCTTGGTTTCAGCTTCTTGATAAAGCTGATCAAATTCCATTTTAACCTGACGTACAAATTGATCGGTTGAGTAATGTTCGCCGGCAATCAATTGGATATCGTTGCAGCGAAGGGTATAAGGTATTACAGCAAAGTCCTCGTTTTTTACTTTGATGATAAAAGGTTCATCCCTGCTCAGATCATCAATATGATATCTGAAGCCCAACTCCTGTAGAATGTTTAGTGTATTCTCGCCACGTCGCAACCAGTTGGCGTTATAACCCACGGGACGAAATCCGGTTGACTGCATAATGGCATCTACGCCATCCTGTATAAATTTCTTTTCCTCTTCGTAAGGAAGATTATACTGTTTACTCCAGTTCATCCCATGTGCTGCCGCTTCGTGACCTCTTTTGACAATTTCTTTCGCCAATTGTGGGTTGTTGAGTACGGCAGAACCGACCATGTGCGACGTAACTTTGATTCCGAGCCTGTCCCAGTTATCAAGCATTCTGGGAATACCTTCCTTATAGCCGTATTGGTACCAGGTTTCGGCAGGAAGATCTTTAAATCCCTTTTCTATGTTCTGTGGAAACGGGCTTTCAGCATTGTCCGGCTGTCCGCCAGATTCAAACTGCATGGATATGGAGACGATCAAACGTGAACCGTCTGACCATCTGGAACTAGGTTTTACTGGAGCGCTTTCTTGGACGTTACCTGGAGNNGACTATTTGTAAAGGGCAATATACTCAACGTACCAAGGACTCCGGCTTGCTTAATAAATGTGCGTCTTGTGGTCATGGATTAAGGTATTATAGATTGAAAAGTTTGTCTAAAGCCCATGAGTTGCTCTGAATAAATTGCAGCAGTAGGGCAAAAAAAGCAAGGTGCAGTAACTGGGAGGGCAGGGCTTCCCAGTTCTCAATCATGGCTGTACCGAAAAGCAGGATCAGCAATATTCCCGCGCCCATGATTAGTGCAGGTTTTGTAAACAAACCAATCAATAGAAACAAACCCACTGTGAATTCTGCCACAGGTAGCACATAGCTGAACGGTAGTACTATAGCCTTTGGCAAAAAAGATTTTTCAAAACTTGCGATCATCCATTGGCTGAAAGCGTTTAATTTAGGTAGCCGTACAAGACCGTGGCCAAAAATACTGATGGCAATGCACAGGCGAAGGAGTAAGAAAACTGTTGTATCCATTATCTTATTTTAATTTTATTTGCTAATTCAAAATTGCATCAATCTACCCTCGGAAATCGGTATATTTGGAGGTATTATCGGTAAAAAACTAGGATGAGGTTAAAAACATTGCACAGACCATTTGAAATCGAGCTGCTCACATTAAATGAGTATACTGCCGTTCCTCATAAAAACACCTATTTCGAAATGGTTTTTATCCTGGAAGGAAGTGGTGTTCAGATTATCAATGAGCATGAGCTTCCCTATGATAGCGATAAGCTTTTTTTAATTTTCCCCCAGGATTCACATTCCTTCCGTATAGCCTTGACAACGAGTTTCTTCTTTATTCGATTTAATGAAAGTTACTTAAAAACTCAACATAAAGAATGGGTACAGAAGCTTGAATACATCTTTTACAATCATGACCATTTGCCCGGCTGTATTCTTAAAACGATTACTGATAAGCCAATGGTGAGAGCTTTGGCTGAGGCGCTGTTAAGGGAGCAGCAAAATGGAGGTCCCCATCATCAGGAAGTTATTCAACAGTTGCTGAACACGATCATTTCCATCGCCGCAAGAAATATTGCATCCATCCAAACAGCATATCCTTATCAACCAGCTCATCCGTTGTCAATGCTTGGGTATGTACACCAAAATATCAAACAGCCAGAGGCACTAAAGATTGAAGAGCTAGCTTCCTATTTTCATTTGTCGCCAAACTATGTGGGGGAGTATTTTAAAAAAGAGACGGGGGAAAGTCTGCAAAAGTATATCCGCAGTTACAGGCTGCAGATGATTGAAGCAGCACTTATACATACAAACAGGCGAATTAGCGAAATCGCGCTAGACTTAGGATTTACAGATACCAGCCACCTCAACAAGATGTTTCACAGAGAATATGGGGTAAGTCCAACAACTTTTAGAAAAAGACTGCAAAAAAAATAGGCATTTATAATTCGATTTGAAATCCCCGGCCTGGTGAATAGGCTGCGATTTAGGATTTTGGTTTTCTAATATTTTAGTTGCATGTCTATTGCGAGCTTCTTATTATTTCCAATAAAAACTATGGACCATGGAGCAATAAGCGGATTCCGATCATTATGAATTTGATCAATTTCATTGTTTCTAATGTTTAACGCATTAAATAATTGTCAAACCTCACATGCACTTGTAATTTTTTTGATTTCGAATGAATTGGTTTAAAACAGGTGATGGAAGAAAATTAATTTGGGGAGAATTTCTAAGATTTAAAACTTATGGTGCCCGGGGCGACTTTCCAATTGTCAACTGGTGTATTGAAGACATAATGCAGGGCCACACTCAGCTCAACAACACCAAAGCCTGGACTAAAATGACCAGCGTTTAATCAGACATGATCGATTAAGAAAGACCTTAGTTCTTCATAAAGAACAGGTAAGCAAGATACAAGAAGACATCATAAATCTTGTGGCGTATTGATATTATAACTTAATGCTCTTTCATTATTTTTCTCAAAATTAAAAGTATTAAATTTGCAATACAGATACAGATTTGATACAAACAGACAGTACAGATGAAGACATATAAATTTGAGGTGTTCACGACCAAAATCGAGAAGAATATCAGAGAGGGGATCTTCAAGCCGGGGCATAAACTACCTTCGGTACGGGAAATTAGGGAACAATATCATATCAGTATCAGCACAGTGCAGAATGGCTATGAACACCTTATGATAAACGGATTGGTAGAGAGCGTGCCAAAATCCGGCTATTATGTCAGCAACAGTCTTGAAACAGGGTATAAACCCGTGAGGACCAAACACCGTCCGATAGTGAGGGACGCTATTTTTAAAAATCATCTAGCGCTCACAACTTCTCTGAGAATGGGAAGAAAAATATCTGAGTTTAACGTGGCAGCTCCCGGCGATTTGATGGTTCCGCAAAAACTTTTGCTGCGTACAATGCAACAGGTCATCAGAGAACAGGGCGCGGGACTGTTGCGTTATTACCCTTCCGACGGTTTGCCTATGCTAAAGGACAATATCGTTAAGCGCGCTGCCTCTTATCAAACAATCATCAATCTTAATGAACTGATGGTTACAGACGGCGCTTTGCAGGCTTTGTATATTGCATTGGCCACAGTTTGCAATACAGGAGATGTTATAGCAGTAGAGAGTCCTTGTGTATTCTCGATACTGGAGGTAATAAGGGTTTTAAAACTAAAAGTAATCGAAATTCCCATCGACCCGAAGAATGGATTTGACACAGATTTCTTTAGAAAGGCTTGTCAAAAAAATACAGTTAAAGCAATCATTGTAACGCCTAATTTCCATAATCCGACAGGAATAATATTGACAGACGATCAGAAGATAATGCTGTTGGCTATTGCCCTGCAATACAACGTTGCGATCATTGAAAACGATATTTATGGTGACCTACATTTTCAGGGGCACAGACCAACTACCATTAAAAGGTTCGATGAGAGCGGACTGGTATTGTCCTATTCATCATATGCAAAAACACTGGCACCCGGCATCAGGCTTGGATGGCTTAGCGCCGGCAAATTTATAGCGCGTGCAGAGCAGATAAAATTTGCTTTGGGAAGTACCGTTTCCCCGCTGTATCAAGAAACAGTTAACCGCCTGCTAAGCGGTAGTACGTATGACCGCCATGTGAGGGCATTTAGAATGCAACTGGCGAAGAATACATATTTTGCCATCAATTTAATAGCGACGCATTTTCCTGAAAGAACTTACATTACAACACCATCTGGAGGATATAATTTATGGGTAAAAATGCCAGATGAAACGGACATGGGTTACTTTTATAGCCAGTGTGAAAAGATCGGGGTAAGGTTTACGCCAGGATACACTTTTTCCTTTTCAGATACTTTTGACAAATATTTCAGGGTAGTTATCGCAGACAGCTTTTCGCCAAAGCGGATTGAAGCCATCAAACTTGTAGGACAGCGGCTCAGGTAGGACTTAATCTATATTCCAACTAATTTGTCAACATCTATAAAGTTGTAATTTATTGATTTCCTCAAGTGTACGTTCTATTTCCCAAACCTATTTTACATAATTCACAAATCGACAAATATTGTATAGAAAGCATATTCGTAAACAATCTCATCTGTACTGGTTATAGTTAAGATATCTGTATTGTGTATCTTTTTAAAAGAGTTCTAAATTTGTGTAAAACAGTAAAAGATATGAATATAATTACAAGGTTTACAGTCGCTTCAGACGAGGGGATAGATGTGCTATTATTTTTAACCAAAAAGCTGGCTGAGGAAAAATTCCTTGGACTTTTGGAGCCGGATATATTAGCCACATATATTGCTCAGGACTTCAATAAAAAAACACTTGTTACTGAACTCAATAGCATGTCAAGCCAATGGCTGGTCGTATATGCAGATCGGAAGCCTGTCGGATATGCAAGGGTTACATCAAAAGGTAAAAAGCCGGTTTTACTTGAAAACAAGCGTGCAATCCGCATAGCCGATTTTGCAATATTAAAAGAGTATTCGGCAATAGAAATAAAAAAAGCACTTTTTGAAAAATGTTTGTCTATCTGCAAACATCTTGACGGAGTGTGGATAAATGAGTATTTCTCCAATCCATGTATCGATTTTTTTGAAAATCATGGGTTCGTAAGACAGCCAGAAGCCTACCTGCTGGATGAATTGGAACTGCCGTCCGTTTCCCTTGTTCGGTCGAATAATGCAGAAAAAAAATAACGGGCCGGTAAATTCCGAATTGATGTATTTGATATTATAACAACTGACAGTAAGCCTAAAATGATATTATATGTTTAATGACTCCTCCCTAAAACTAAAAGTCATTACCACTCCATTTTATCTAAACTCACCGTTCCGCTCATATTAACATTTGATAGGTGGGTGTAAGAGCAATCTAACTGTTTAAGTTCTCTTAATCCATACACATTAAGATCAACTAACGGATTATTCGTCAGAGACAGTTCTTCAAGATTAGTAAATTTACTAAAGTCCAATTTCGACAATTGATTCTCGTCTAACCTGATCAGCTTTACTGCAGGGCATCCGGTTACATTAAACTCTGTGAGCATGTTTTTCTGAAACTCGATATGTATAAGATTTGGAAGATTGGAAATGTTCACTTTGCTGACTGCATTCTGTAGCATTTTTATCTCTTCAAGCTTTTGTAGTCCTGTTAAATCTATGGTGCTAATTTTATTCTGGTGAATGTGTAAAGTCCGGAGGTTTGTCAGCCCCTTAAGGTTGACGCTTTGGATCTGGTTATCGTATCCAAATATCTCTTCCAGATTTTTCATGCCTTCTAAATCCAATACTTTTACCTGATTGTTCCAAAAGCTCAGCTCTTTTAAATTAGTAAAATTTTTAATGCCAACCAAGGAACTAATATCTGCTTTATCAAGGCTTAGCCTCGTTACTTTCTGTGCTTCAGATAGCTGGATTTCTTGATCTCCATTAAGATCAATACCCGCAGTAACCAATTGCTTTTTGAAATTCGGATCGGGTATTTTTATAGTTTGAGCTAGACTAGTGAAAGATACCGACATCCCAACGATGATAATGTATAAATACCAATGTTTTTTCATGATTTTCTCTAATTTTTAATTACTCACCGTTACATTTACAACTGCGCCAGCTTCTTTGACTTCAACAAATCCACTTACTTCATTCTCAATAAAAACGTCGTAGTGATAATCCTCATAAATTGGCGAAGATCCTAAAGCATATCCGTAGACATTATAGGAGGTGCTCGTTCCTGTTTGCACGGCAACGGTTTTTTGCCGGGCAAATGCTATCCAACTAATGACATAATATTTCCCAGGTTTCAGGTTGGTAAACTGAAAAGTACCTTTATCATCCAAAAATCTGCCTTCAATCCGATAAGTAAATGCAACAGGGCTCATTGTAGCCTGCTTTTTACGACTATTAAATTTTTTCTTTAATTCCAGAAACTCGGTGAAATAGGGTGTTACCGGAAATAGTAGGATCTGGCTTCCTTTAACCCCAAAATTATCTTTCCCCTTTTTCTTAAGTGTAGCGGTACCTTCTATGGTAGCGCTTCCCCTTTCCATCAATCTTGCTGTCTCTGCTTCATTAAAAGGCGTAGTGGGAAGAACCCATTGGGGAGCTTTTTGTGCATAAGCAATGTTGCAACATAAAAAAAGCAACAAATTAATAGATAATATTTTTGGCAATGTTTTCATACTTTTATTGTTTCAATTTTTTGTGCATTTAAAATTTAGTGGAACTTATGGCTTATTAATAACTTCGGCTTCTTTTTTTGAGTTCAAAAGTTGTGCCATCAGTTGCGGTTAAGGTGATTTTAAGTTTCTTATAGTAGTTATAATTGCTCGCTAATATCCGTAATCTATGGTAGATTCCCTCTGCCCGTTAAGGGGAGGAGCTCTTTTAATTCACTTTTCCATCAATGAAGTAGTGGAATATTATATTTTTCATCGCCCTTTCTTCCACTGAATTTCGCCGCACTCGATCATTCCGATATATTTCTCGATAAGATCCTTCGTCAGCGGTGTATCATCGTCCAGGTGATATTCAAATTTCTTTGCAAACAGGTCTACTGGATAGATGCTACATAGCAATTGTTGACATAAATATGCCAAATACTATCTTTCTTTACACTTATACGGACAACATTGCGTTTGCCATTGCTGTAGAATAGCTCTGGGGGATCGTGATCAAACCGACGGATGAGAGCGTCGATGCAGGCCTTCTTAATGTCCTGTACCAGTACGCCGTATGCTAATTCCCATTCACCCTGTGATCGCCTGAATATGTAGAATGACTTTCCGTTTTTGTTATACAAATAATAATACCGCATGCCCATACTCTTATCATTTATGGTCATACGAACGTACATCACACGATTTCTACAATAAACTTCAAGTGGTTTCATAAAATAAAATCACTAATAATATTAGTGATCATCATATTCTCAAATAACATCAAAATGGTCTGCTACGCCTACCTTTGGAAAGAAGGTGAAAATATCATTGCGCATGTGTGGTTATATCATGTCTCGCCACACCGAGTGAACTTGAATTGCAAATAGAGTAAAATAATCCCTTTTTAAATCCTGCTGAATTTGTCAAAGAAAGTCTGGTGCCATTTAATATGTGGTCGCCTGTCGAAGTAACTTGGGATTTTGCTGAAGAAACTGTAGCCAAAATATTTCTTTCATCCAGATTGATTGCAAAGCTTACTGAGGGATGCTGTCCGGGTTGGTCTGTCCTTGTCGAAGATGGATCTTTTGCACAGAAGATGGGGGGATTATAGCATTTTGGCTCAAGCGGATAATTTGGTGTTTATTTCCTTTAAACTCAAACGGAAATGATCATCTCGATGTTTTGCTACTGCAATTTATTCATTTAAATGCGCCATCCCTATAGCGTATGATGATGATTTGGAAATCTATAATGAATATGCACAATTACTGTAAAAATGACCCTAAGTAACAAAAAGCGCACCCATAGTGCGCTTTTTGTTTAATACGCTGTTACGGTTTAGAAAGCACTATTTTACTTGCCAAATAATTTTCTTAAAAGACCGTTTGTTGAGTTTTTATTGGCTTCTGCGATTTTTAAGTTTTCAACTGTCGTTGGCAAATTATTATATCTGATGGATTTTTTAAGACATTCAATTGATTCATCATAGCGTTTCAGATCCAAAAAAGCTATGCCCATGTGTTCATGGATTTCAGCAATAACATCATCAGATACATTATCTTGCTGGGCTAGCACCTGTATCGCCTGCTCACCATAATGTAGTGTTTTTTCATTATCTCCCAAATGGTATGTACAATGTGTCGCCCAATAGTAACACCAGAAGTCTTGATTTCCTGCGAATATACTACGCTCAAAACTATCGCAGGCCGCTTCATTGTTTTTCATAAAGGCAACTTGTAGATAACCCATATTATATAATGCAACCTGTATAGAACGGTCCTGTTTTTTTTCTTTCGCAAAATTTAGTGCATACCCATAACATTCCATTGCTTTGCTGTAATCGCCTTCCTCTATAAATGAATTGGCCCTGCTGATGAGCAAGCTTGGATTATCGGGCATGCTTTCTAATAATCGATCTGTTTCTTCCGAAATGACTTCAGTCTGGCTTTGTGTACCCAAGGCACTTTCAACCTCGGCTTTGTAAATATAGAAGTTTGTAAAGCAGCGCACCAGCTCTTGATCCTGGCTTATTGGATTGGTGGGATCGAGCTCATAATAGATTTCCAGGCCTAGGTTGATCCACTCCAGTGCCTCTTCATAGTTTTTCAATTCCATAAGTAAGTCACATATAGTATCAATTGTCGCGAAATAGGTCAGTAAATCCATTTGGTCACCAAAATCTTCGATTAGACATTGACCATCTTGTATAGCGAACTCCAAAAGCCCCGCATCCAAATAAGCTCCAAATCTATTTTGTAGGATGATCATAAAGGAAGATTGATTTATACCTTCGGAACAAATTTCAATCGCATTTTGATGCTCTTGGCGAGACCGGAGCTCACTGGCGAGATTGTTACAGCACATGGCAAAGGTATGGGGGTCAGAATTGATGAAATCACCATTTTGCGCTACAATGGCATCCTTGTAGAGCTTATATGCATGTTCATAGCATTGGTATCTCATTGTGGAGAGTCGTTGTGCCTGCTGAGCTGGTATAGCAGTATATTTACCCAATAGGTAGTTGATCTCAACACCGGAATTATAAGCCTCCATACCCGATGTTGTAAAAATGTCAATAGACAGCGTAGCAAAATCAGGGTTGGGATTATGTTGGTTCTGCATGTTGAATAAGCGGATTTGTAAAACAGGAGAGGTAACCAACTCAGCCGCTTTTTTATAATATTTTTTTGCAGCCTCCCAATCTCTAAGCCAGTAAAGTGCCGATCCTGCGTGCCGGTTACAGTTGTAGTTGTCAGGGTCTATATCCAAGCCTTTCTTACTCCATTGTACGCATTCGATAAGCGCTTTTTCCCTGTCGCTTTCAAACACTTCATTGTAATCAAGGGCTATAATACCGAGTATGGCATATAAATCCGGATTGGGGGATGCTTCAACGAGTGCTGAAATCTGTTTGAAAAGTGATTCTACAATAGTTGGATCCTGAGGCAAGGCATTGCCTTGAATCCAAATTTTGGATGCAGTAGCATAATCTCCTTCAGATAATGCCTTTTCGGCCCGCTGTTGTATATGTTGTTTCATATGATGGATTGAAAAAATAAATACTTTTATCCTATTGTTTTCCAGCTCTGGAATAGCTTTAATTTTTGTGTCAATAGACCAGAGACCTTTTTGTAAAGATCTTCGTCGAATACAATATCATTGAGAAACCCGTCCACGACCTCATAATTTTCCTCACTTAGACGTTCAAATGCATCTTTTTTATTTAGAGCGGATAAAATGATGTCACGGAAATAGAAAGATACGGGATTGCCTTCTGGATCAGTCAGCTTTCTATTGGTCGTGATGTTATACAAGAAAGATGATAAATATTCGACATCTGCTAATTGATTTTTCCAAAGATGGTTATTTAGGTGTTGCTCCACAAAATCTAAAATTTCTTCAGAATCAGGTTTCAGACCTTTTTTGTATAAATCTTTATCAATCAACAAAAGTTGGTTGTCAAATAACCACTTGATAATAGCGGTGTGTCCCAATCTTAAAAAAGGGAAGTTTTCAAATTCATGGCTGCGATTAAAAAAATCTCTACTGATAATCTCCGACTGCTGCCTTATAGCGATCCAGCTGCTATAAAATGCATTTCCTTTACTACTTTGCGTATATTTTATGGTAATTATATTTTCCGTTCCTTCGGACATCGCATACGCTTTTTCAACCTCGTTTTCGTACGTTGGTTTTCCCATCAATCGTTCGACTTCTTCATGCGGAGCTTCAGGTAATGGCAGTACATCCCAAAAGTCCTTTGGTTTAGAATCGGGATGTTTACTCGAATGATCGACATGGGTGAACATAATACTGCATAAGTAGGCTACGAACTTGCCGCTATCATTGCTTGTGCTTATCGGTGGTTGAAAATGATCGTTTTTTATGTCGTATTTAAACCAAAATGAAATATTTAATGGTTTATAGATGATAGTTTTTGTGCTTTGGTTGGCTGTTATGGTTTTGGGTAGTTTCCCTAATGCATAACGCTCGAAGAACTGGACTATTTTAGGATCGGTGGAAGATAGACCTAGTAATGCTATTAGCTCGCTCTGTTTTAAGGTATTCATGCCTTTATTATAGTATGTTTTTTACTTAAGGAGATTTTATTTTAACGATCGCGTATTTAACCCTGTTAGAATTACACCATCAATAATTAATGATTTGCAACTAAGGTTCATGTAGGAGGTCTCATCATCGTTGACAAAATTGTCATTCATACCGTCCATCACTACTGACTTCAGTTCTATTTTTCGAGATGGAAGCTTACCATAAGAATCCGTTACTGTGATCTGACCGTTCAGGGTTGTGTTTTTTTTCATAAACAGACGTAATAAGGGTATGTCCAACCGGTCGAATGTAATAACGATATAACAGGGATTGTAGTCATCGGCTACTTGCTGATTCACGGAGTCTTTGGTTGTCATGGTCGATGGTTTATTGAACGAGATAGAAACCGTCGTTAGCTTTGAAATGGTTGTCTCTTTGCCATCTTGTAATGACAATTCAATCTTCATTCTATTTCGCTCCCATTGTTGGGCATGGGATACATTGACAAATAATATAGTGGCAAGGAACAGCAGAAGTACAGGCTTGAATTGTGTAGAGATTTTCATGTTTTTTTAAATTTACTATACAAGATTAAATATTCAATAACAGACTAGATCGTATTGATTTGTAATCGGTAGGTTTGAATATGTATTTGGCTTGTGTGGGTTTTTAATTATTTCTTGTCAACGTTTGTAGATATATCTGCATATTCATTTATGGATTGGAAAACAAAATGCTGAGGGTACAGGGTCAACGCATTTAAATTT